>CALSBD010000466.1:0-3334 GCA_943373055.1 Rhizobium sp. Q54 | reverse complement strand
CATTACGTACCTATCCGTAGGATTCGCGGTCTTCACCGAATTGTGGTTTTGCGGCCGGCTGACACCCTCTGACAACAATGCGTGAAGAACTGATGCCCCATCGCCCGCCCTCGCCGACAGTCTCTGAAGCCCGCTTGCTCAGCGTGCTGGACACGGCAGTGGATGGTATTGTCGTGATCGACGAAGAGGCGCGCATCATGGCCTTCAACAAGGCCTGCGAGCGCCTGTTCGGCTTCCTCGCAGCCGATGTGATCGGTCATAATATCAAGCAGCTGATGCCGCCGGAGTACTCCGACGAGCACGACGGCTACATGCATAACTACATGTCGACGGGCGTGCGCCGCATCATCGGCATTGGCCGCGAGGTGCGTGGCAAGCATCGCGATGGCACGGTGTTTCCCATCGAGTTGTCGGTGGGCGAGGCGATGACCCCCGATGGTCGGCAGTTCATCGGCATCATTCGCGATTTGCGCCCGCGCAAGGCGGTCGAACAGCGGCTCAACCAGCTGCAGGCCCAGCTCGTTCACATGGCCCGCGTCAATGCCATGGACGAGATGGGGGCCGCGATCGCCCACGAGCTCAATCAACCGCTCACCGCGGTGATGCTCTATCTGCAGGCGATCTCGCGCAAGATGCGCACCACCGCCCAGCCCGGCAGCCCGGAAGAAACCATGCTGGAGATCCTCGGCAAGGCCGTGCGCGAGGCCGAGCGGGCGGGCAACATCATCCAGCGCATGCGTCAGTTCGTCGAAAAGCGCGAGCCGGAGCGCAGCCCGGTCAATTTGCGCAAGCTGATCGACGAGGCCCTGGAGCTCACCTTGTTGGGCACCCAAGCCTCCGGCGTAGAGGTGGTGCGCGACGAGACGCCCAATTTGCCTGAGGTTGAGGTGGATCCCATCCAGATCCAGCAAATCCTCGTCAACCTGATCCGCAACGCCATCGAGGCGGTGCGACACCGCGAAACACGCTGGATTCGCCTCGCCTGCCACGCGGCTCACAACGAGGTGACGGTGGAGGTCGAGGATTCCGGCCCCGGCATCCCCAAGGAACTGGTGCGCAACATCTTCAAGGCGTTTTCGACGTCGAAGCGCACCGGTTTGGGGTTGGGGTTGGCGATTTCACGTTCGATCGCGCAAAACCACGGTGGCGATCTGGTGGTTGAGCCGGGCGGTACGGGAGGCCGGGGCGCCCGGTTCATCCTGCGCCTGCCGCTGGGCGCGGCGTCACGCAAGTATTGATCAAGGGCGATCGGCCGATTCGGGGCGGCCGAGCGACCCATAACGACAGACCCTGACAGTGATTGGGGGAAAACATGATCGGCAAACCCGCACAATCGGCCAAGGCCATTTACATCGTCGATGACGATCCGGCGGTCCGCGACGCGCTGTCGGTCGTCTTTGAACTCGAAGGCTTCGACGTCTCCACCTATGACGGTGGCGACAGCTTCATTGACGCCACCAAGCGTCAGCAGCCGGCGGTCGTCATCCTTGACGTCCACATGCCCGGGCGATCCGGGCTTGATATCCTCAAGACGCTCAACGCGGATCACTATCCCGCGCCGATTTTCATCATCTCCGGCCAGGGCGACATCCCCATGGCCGTCAATGCCATCAAGCAAGGCGCGTTCGACTTTATCGAGAAGCCGTTCGACGCCGACACCGTCGTGCAGCGCGTGCGCGAAGCGCTTGATGCCATGGAGCGGCGCAAGAATGGCCCGTCCAAGCAAGAGATCTTGGATAACTTCCCCGGCCGCGACCTGCTCACCCCGCGCGAATTCGAGGTGCTGTCGCAAATCACTGGCGGCGCCTCCAACAAGGAAGCCGGCCGGCAACTCGGCATCTCGCCGCGCACCATCGAGGTGCACCGCGCCCGCATCATGGAAAAGCTCGGCGCCCGCAACGCCGCCGACTTGGTGCGCATCGTGCTGACCGCCGACGTGCGGGATTGAGATCGCGTCGCATCCGCGTCCTGCGTGGACTGTGACACCCCCGGGCGCCCCTGAGGCATGCCCCGGATAGACGCCGAGCGCCGGTGAGATCCGACGGGATCCGCCGGCGCCTTTTTATTTGCCGTCTTTGGCCGCGGCAGTCGCGGGTAGGGGGCGGCTGGCGTCCCCAATTGTGCGGACAAGTCCGCACGAATCCGAGGCAAATCGCGGAGGGTTCCGGATCGTTTGCCGATGTACGACACGTTACATGAGGTGTTGAGAGTTCATCTCGCAAATTTCGCCCTTCCCTGCATCCTTCTACGAAAGAATGCGGACGACTGATCCATGCGCTTGAGGTCAGAGTATCAAGGTGCATTCGGGACCCGCGAAGGGTCTAACGACGCTCTTGAAGGCGGGAAACGGGTCGTGGCTATCCACATCCTTGAAGATGATCCTGGCGTCGCCGATTCGCTGAAGATTCTGCTTCAGCAATACGGCCATCGCGTCATGGTTCATCCCGACGCGGAGAGCTTCTTCGAGCAAGAGCCGCCATCCGAGCAGGATGTCGTCATTGTTGATTTGGGCCTGCCGGGCATCTCCGGTGCCCATGTGATCCGCTGGCTGCGGAACCTGCGCGACGCGCCGCGCGTGATTGCCATCACCGGCCAGGGCCAAGCGTCCATCGACCAGGCTTTGGGATCGATGGACCGCCCGATCCTCCTGCGGAAGCCGCTGACCGAGGACAAGCTCGCGGTGTTGTTCTAAACCCGCGGGCAACGGTGCCATATTCGTTAGGGCGTGATCCCAATAAGTGGAAGCTGGTTATTGGGTAAAGATAACGCTTTAACATAGACTTAGAGAGCCGATTTGATGCAATCAGATCGAAAAGCGCTCTAAGTGCGGTGAAGGCGCTGTCGCGCGCCGGTTGACGCTCATGCGCCCCGACCCGCGCCTCTCCTCACGCAATGTCCTTGACATCCCTGAGCCGCCCTTGGGCCGTGCGATCGCACCTGCGGCGATAGATCGCATGAGGCCGAGTAAGTCCCGAAAGGCCACCAAAGTCGGCTTAAAGTCGCGTCGTTGCGTGATTTCCACGGCGTTTATGCGCATCAACATCTTTGGGAGAAAGGCGTAAGTAGGGCCGCTAAATTGTCGATCCTCCCAACTGCAACTACCGTCGCATCAGCCAAAAACAACTGCCTATCCATTCGACGGAAACGCTGCTTCGACCACAAGGGTGCCAGTCCTGAGCGCGGCGGTCTGCCAAGACCGCGCACAAAACCATCAGGACACGGGCGGGCATGATCCATGGCTTGGATCTCCACCGGCGTCGGCACCTTTGATTGATCAGCCTTCATCGAACCCTACGGACGGCACGCACGGCTCGCGACGGACGGCCCGAGGTTC
>CALSBD010000465.1:0-3337 GCA_943373055.1 Rhizobium sp. Q54 | reverse complement strand
AAACACCCTTCGCCGCACCCCTCTCGCCGCTCTCGTCGCCGCTGTTGCCGGCGTTGCCCTCGCCGATGGCGCCTTTGCTCAGTCCAAGGGAGATGGCGGCCATGGCAATGATCGGGGCGGTGGCGTCTCGCGGGGTGGCAGTGAATCGAGCACAGGTCCAGAGTTCGACGCCAACGCCGCTCGTGCCATCGCCATCTATGACAATCCGCGCCACTTTAACCGTAAGCCGCGTGTGCGAATCCTGCCGCCGTCCCGCGAGACGAGCTGCGAAGTGGATGGCGACTTGAACGTCTATAATTCCGCCGATCGCCGCAAGTGCAACCTGCCCACGAAGCGCATGCGCCAGGCCTATGTGTCGTGCGAGACGGTCTATGTGGCGGTGCCCGGTGGCTATGTGCCCGAGCGCGTGTGCACCCGCGGCGAGTGAGCCCGTCCACCCTGTCGAACCCAAGCCGCGGCGGCCGTGAACGGAGCGCCGCGGTCATCCGCGTTTATTTAAGTCCACATGTCACGCGGTTTCGGCCACATCTGACGGTTTGGGCACCGGGCAATTGGGCCCGCATCCATTCACGTCGCAGAACCGGCAGGTCCGCACGCCGGCGGCGGTCGGCTCGGGCACCAGCAAGCTGAGGATTTGGTCGACCGAACGGCTGAGCGCCGCGCGCTCGTCATCGGGCAAGCGGCTCAACAGGCTCGTCACAAAGACGCTGCGCTTCTTAGAGAGTGCGCCGGCCCGATGCCGGCCGCGGGCGGTCAGTTCAACATTGACCTCGCGGCCCCGACGGGCGGCCCGGCGCACCAGCCAATCTTTTTCCAGCCGATCAATCAAGCGCACGCTGGCCGAGTGAGTGAGCCCAACGATCGTGGCTATCTCGCCAATGGTGCGCTTCTCGCCGCCCGACAGCGACAGCAAGGCCGCGATCGCGCTCGGCGACAAATCCTCGCCCTCGAACAAACCATCGGACAGCGCGATGGCGCAGGCGGCAAGTCGATTGGCTTCAGCTGTGGTCATAGTAGATGCATAACGCGCGGTTTCGATGTCTACAACCGGGTTGCATCGAATCTGGCATTCCCAAAAAAGGGGGCCCACCCGTAAAAAGGGTCTTAGTCTTCAATTTTCTCGCCTGGATAGACACCCCACAAGCGGCCTTGTTCCACGTAACCTTCAAATCCGGTGCCCGATACCGCGCACCACGTGCCATCGCACGGGCCCACTTCGACGAGCACATTGGGTTCGAGCAGCGCGCGCACCTCGGCGGTCTCGGCGGGCTTTTCGCGCATGGGCGTATTGTCGCGGTTCGACCACGGTGTGATCAGCGCCGTGCGGCGACCGGACAACAGCCCCTGGAATACCCATCCCTCTTGTCCATCGGCATCGCGGATGCGCCGCCAATTTTCGAATTCCTGCGTGATTTCAACGGGAAGGCCCGATCGCATATAGGTCCAGGCGATGTCGTGATCGCGGCTGGGCCCCTGGCGGACGTTGACGGGTGACGACTTCACCGAGACAAATCGCGGCAGGGGTAGGCCGCTGGGGCCGATTTGCGCGGTTTGCGCGGTCAGCGGCGCTGATTCGGCCATCCACGCGCCAACCGCGACAAGGACGGCCATCATCCACGCACGCGCCTTGGCGCCCGCCGACGGTGAACCCGGGCGGCGACCCAACGAAGGAACGAGGAGAGGCGAACGAGGCGTCATTTGTGTTTGGTCGGGCATCTGCTAGACAAAGACGAATGCCCTCATGGGGCGCGGTCGGGCGACTGTGCCGCTCAGCTGGTTAATGTCGTCTTTACCGACAAGGCCATTGAGCGGGAGTGTCCACCGTCCCTGGGTGCCGACCTGGCGTCGGCGCCGTCCACTGTCGAATACGGGAACGCCGATGCCGAAGTCGAAGCCATTGGTCGTCGTGACACGCAAGCTGCCCGATGCGATCGAAACCCGCATGCGGGAGCTGTTCGACACCCGATTGAACGTCGATGACAAGCCAATGTCGCAGGCCGACCTCGTTGAGGCGGTCAAGACCGCGCAGGTGCTGGTCCCCACCGTGACCGACCGGGTTGACGCAGCTGTGATCTCCCAGGCGGGCCCGCAGCTCAAGCTGATCGCCAACTTCGGCAATGGCGTCGACAATATCGACGTCGCCACCGCGCTCAACCGCGGCATCACCGTCACCAATACGCCCGGCGTTCTCACCGAGGACACCGCCGATTTGACCATGGCGCTCATGCTCGCCGTGCCCCGCCGCATCGCGGAGGGCATGAACGTGATGGAGCGTGAGGAGTGGAACGGCTGGTCGCCGACCTGGATGCTCGGCCACCGCGTCTATGGCAGCCGGCTCGGCATCATCGGCATGGGGCGCATCGGTCAGGCCGTGGCGCGCCGCGCCAAGGCGTTTGGCATGTCGATCCACTATCACAATCGCCGTCGCGTCGCCGCCAGCATCGAGGAAGAGTTGGAGGCGACCTATTGGGAGAGCCTCGACCAGATGCTCGCCCGCATGGACGTGATCTCCGTCCACTGCCCGCACACGCCGGCCACCTACCACCTGTTGTCGGCACGTCGGCTGAAGCTCATTCGCCCCGAGGCATATCTGGTCAACACCGCCCGCGGTGAAGTGATCGACGAGAACGCGCTTGCCCGCATGCTCGAAGCCGGCCAGATCGCCGGCGCCGCCCTCGACGTGTTCGAGCACGAACCGGCCGTCAACCCCAAGCTCTTGAAGCTGCAAGCCAAGGGCCGCGTCGTGCTGCTGCCGCACATGGGCTCAGCCACCCTCGAAGGCCGCGTCGACATGGGCGAGCGGGTGATCATCAACATCAAGACCTACATGGACGGCCATCGACCACCGGATCGAGTGCTCCCGTCGATGTTGTGAGGTATGTAAAGCGTAAGAGGTACTTGCGCGCTCGTCGATAGAAATGGGCCGGTCGTTCCGTCACAACGCGGCCCAGTTTGAAGGCCCTAGCGCCTTGAGCGCATCTGCTTGTTTGCCGAGCCCATGAATTGCTCGAATGTCTGACATTGCTCGTCCGTCAGACAAAATTTGTCTTGCGGCCAGTGGTCGCTGACATCCAAACTTGACTTGTCCGGCTCGCGCTGCTCTTGAAGGGTCAAGATGTACGAGCAAGCAGACGCTTTCTCTTTCTCGCTCTGAAAATGTATCCTTAGCTCTACCCCTTTTTCGAGTATGTAGATTTCAATCGATTGATTCTTATCTTTAGGCATGAGACCTCCTAGTCTATGTTGCGCGGGTAAGCGGTCATGACTTTAAAGCCGCGAGGGCTTTTTGGATCATGGCGGATAAACACACCGACACCGAAAGTTGGGTGATATCGCT
>CALSBD010000464.1:0-3339 GCA_943373055.1 Rhizobium sp. Q54 | reverse complement strand
AATCAATACGATAACAAAGTGATAGTAGAAAATGCAATGGTTGGTAAAGCCCACCCCCCTCCCCGGCCTGTCGAATCGGAACCTCCGGGTCGACACCCCCACCGATGTCTACGTGCTGCGCCTTGCCCGGCCGGACGGGTCGGGCTATGTCGACCGTGCGCATGAGCTTGCGGTGACGGCCGCCATGTCCGAATTGGGGATTGGCGCGCCGTTTGTGGCGGGGGATGCGGCGGGGGGGTGGTTGATCACGCGGTTTGTCGCGGGCGCCGAGCCGCTCACGGGTGAGCGGCTCAACAGCGATGTGGCGGCGTTGGCGAGTGTTGTGGCGGGTTTCAGGCGGCTTCAGCGGGCGCCGGTGCGGTTTGATCGAGTGTTTGATCCCTTTGACACAATTGAGGATTACCGGCAGAAGCTCGCCCGCGCGCCACACGCTCTGCCGCTTGATCCCGCCCTTCTTGACGCCCTCCCCATCGCCGCTGCTTGGGTCGCCGCCGAGCCCCCCGCGCTCGCCAGCATGGCGCATCCGCACGATGCCGCCGCGCCCACCCTTGATCGCCAGCCGCTCCCCGCCGCACCGCCCGCCACCATTGCCGACCCGGTCCTGCGCGAGGTCGTGGCCGACCTCCTCGCCGAACAAGCGGACGCGCGGGCTCCCGATCCTCTCGCTTCAGCCGACGCGCCGCGCGCGGCGGACCCAACGTCCGGCTCCCGCTCCGGCCTCGTCCCCGCCCATGGCGACCCCACGCCCGCCAACATGCTGTTTGATGGCGTCGCGGTCACCTTGATTGACTGGGAATACGCGGCAATGGCGCATCCCTTGTGGGATTTCGCAGGCCTTGCGGTCGAGGCAGCGCTGCCAACAGACGCCGAACTGGCCATGCTCGCCATGGCCGGCGTGCGGCCGACGCGCGGCTATGTGGGGCTGAAGTTTGCGGCCCTCATGGTGTCGGGCCTGTGGGCGGCGCTGCGCGACGATTCGGCCCGACCCGATCCTGCCATCCGGCGGTTGCGCGACGAGCGCCTGTCGCTCGCCGCCGTGCTCGCCGATAATATTTTGGCGGCCTGAGCCCCGTCTAAGCCAGAACCTAAATCACCCCTTCGCCGGCCGTTCGATCTCGTGGGGCGCCACCAGATAGGTCTCCACCCGCCGCACCTTCTCGATCGAGCCGAATACGAGCGGCGTGCGCTGGTGCAAGCGCTCAGGCACCAAATCCAGGATCGGCGTCGTGCCGTTGGTCGCCGCGGCGCCGGCTTGCTCCATCACAAAGGCGATTGGGTTGCCCTCATACATCAGCCGCAGCCGCCCGGCTTCATAGCCGGGCCGCTTGTCGCCGGGATAAAGGAAAATGCCGCCGCGCAAGAGAATGCGGTGGGCTTCGGCAACCATCGCCGCGATCCAGCGCATATTGTAATCGACCTGGTTCGGCCCCTCCTTGCCCATCAACAAATCGTCCACGTAAAGCCGCAGCCGATCGTCCCAGAACCGGTGGTTCGACATATTGATGGCGAATTCCTTGGCAAAAGGCGCCACTTGGACATGGGCGTTATCGAGCCGAAATGCGCCGACCGTTCGATCGAGCACATAAAGCTGCGTGCCCGCCCCCACCGTGAGCACCAAGGCGACATGCGGGCCATAGATCACATAGCCGCTCGCCAGCTGCCGACGCCCCGTTTGCAAAAACGCCGCGTCGTCCGCCGGGTCAATGTCCTTCAGCCGTGGCAGCAGGGAAAAGATGGTGCCGATCGGACTGTTGATGTCGATGTTGGAGGATCCATCCAGCGGGTCCGCCGCCACCAGGATGGACGCACTGGGATCCAGCGCCACCGGGTGGTCGGCCTCCTCGGAGGCATAGGCGGCGACCGGCGCGGTCTTGAGCGCGGCGAGGATGATCTCATCGGCGCGCACATCGAGCTCTTTTTGCACGTCGCCACCACCATTATCGATGCCGCGGCTCGCGCCCATGGCGCCGGCCAGCGGCCCGTCGGCGACCAGATCGGCGATCTGCCGGCCCGCCTCGGCGATCGCCAACACGGTGGCCACGATCGCGCCGCGCGCGGGGTCGCGCCCGGCCCACTGGGTCAAATGCTCGTCCAACAGGATCGACATGCCAACTTCATCCTTCTCGTCGCCGGTCAACCTTACGGGCTCCCTGTCGTAACGGGAACCGCACAAACGCGAATGGCGCCCCCTCGTCAAGACCATCGCGCCCGCGCCCGCTCCTCCTGTATGGTGGGTGGCAAATCACCGAAGGATGACAGGCCCCCATGGACCGCCGCTGGCTCCCGCTCAATGCCTTGCGCGCTTTCGAGGCCGCCGGGCGGGCCTTGTCGTTCACCGCGGCGGCGCGCCAGCTGCGCGTCGCCCAGTCGGCCATCAGCCGGCATGTAATCGGCCTGGAGGACCTCCTCGGCGTTGCCCTGTTCGAGCGCCGGCCGCAGTCGCTGGTGCTCACCGAGGCGGGGCGCAAACTGTTGGCCTCGGTTACCCAGTCCTATGATCGGCTTGATCGCACCATTGACGAGATCATGGCCACCCGCGGCGACCGGGTCCGCACACTCGTCTTGCGGCTGCCGCCCACGTTCGCCGCGCGCCTCGCTGTTCCCGCCTTGTCGGCGTTTCGCGCGCTCAGGCCCGATCTCACCTTGGAGATCGACACCCGCCCGATTGATCAAGCCACCGATCGCGCGGCCGATGTGGCAATCGTTTATGGCGAGGTCGACAGTCAGGACGGCCCGGTGACACCCCTGTGGCAGGTGCGGCTCACCTTATTGTGCCACCCCACGCTTGCCCCCGCGCCCGACGTGCCGCTCGGCCAATTCCTTGCCATCCACGACGTGCTGCATGTGCGCCACGAGGGCCGCCCGCGCACCTATTTGTGGGAGATGTTCGTGCGCCGCTTAGGCCTGGAAGGCGTCGGCCTGGATCGCGGGCTGGTGTTTGATACCGCGGCCATGGCGGTTGACTACGCGCTCGCTGGCAGTGGCCTTGCCCTCGCCGATCCACGGCTCTTCGCCACCGAGATCGAAACGGGTCGCCTCGTTTGCCCGTTCGACCTGTCGGTCGATGATGGCTATCAATATAGCCTCAAGGTTCACCCCGATGATCGCGCCGATCCCGATATCGCCACCCTCGCCGCTTGGCTTGTTGAGCGCTTTGGCGATCCGCGCGCCGCATCCCCCTTGGCAGACCCGTTAGAGCGGGCCTTGGCCATTCAGCGACGCAGCGGGACATGACCACCTGTCGCGCGTTTGCCATCCTTCACCGCAGTGCCATCGTCCCCTCGCCGCGAGACCGTCCGTGAACCCTGCCTATCGCTCCGTGCTCGCGCTGTTGGTGGC
>CALSBD010000463.1:0-3347 GCA_943373055.1 Rhizobium sp. Q54 | reverse complement strand
GGTGAGCCGGTGCGGGGCGGTTACCCAAACCACCTTCAGTGCGTGGTCGCCGGTGGCGCGGCGTGCCCGTGGCCGCCATGGCCATGGCCATGACCTTGGCCACCGTGCCCGTGCCCGTCCTCGCCGATCACCAAGACACCCTCGAAGCTATCAAGCTGGGCGATCGTCTCTGCCGGCAGGGCGGCTTCGGCGGTGGTCAACGCGCGGTGGAGGCGATCGGCGATATCTTCCGACAGGCCGAGCTTCAGGAGCGATTCCTTCTCCTTGAGCATGGCGCCGGCGCACAGCACCACCACCCACTCGCCGTTCTTGCGCCTGAGCACCGCGCGGCCGCCGCGCCCGTCCTGCGTCCAGCCGGCAATCGCCGCGTCGCTTTCCACCACAACAGGGGTGACGGTGAGTGGCCTGTCGGGGGTGTCCCAGGTGGCTTTCAGCACATGGGTGATTTCCATCTCGGCGGCTTCATGGGCGCCGGCGGGGCAGCCTTGCAGCGGATAGGCCGCCGCCAAGGTGAGACCAAGGGCAAGAGCGAGGGTGGTTAGACGCATAAGACGGCTCCTTCAGGATAACCAAGGGGTCACGGGTGATCGACGGGCTGACGCGCCCGAGCGGACGCAGGGACGGCAACGGGCGTGTCGGTGGCGGCGCGCTCGGGCCGCACGCGCACGGCCGGGGCGGGATAAGCCGGCGGCGGCGCGCCGAGCGCCTGGGCGGCTGGATCCAGCGCTTCGGTGTAGTGCGGGTCATAGGCCTGCACCCGATTGGCCAGCGCGATCCCGGTGATCGCGCCGCGCACCCGCGCCATCAGGGTCAGTGCCAGGGTGAGCGCGATGGTGATGGCGAGGCCGGTTTCAAGCCACACGGGGCCTGGCGCCCATTTCTCCAGCGCGATGACCGCCGCGAAGGCGGGGATGAGGCTGTTGGGAATCACGAACAGCGCGACCGCCGAGCCGATTTCAGCCCGGTTCAAGTCGGTGTCGCAGTGCGGGCAATGGTCGGCGAAACGGACGCCGTGGCGCAGCCGGCCACCGCCGCACTGCCGGCACGCACCGCGCCAGCCGCGGGCGGCGGCCACCCACCAGGGCGGCACGCGATTAGGAATGCGCGGCATGAAAAGCTCCTTGATGTCGGTGCGGCAATGTCTGGGAAAGGCCGGTCATGGCAGCGCCGCCTTGCCCTCAATGAGGGCGGCAAGCTTGCGGCGAGCGCTGTCGGCTGGCTCTTGATAGGCGATGGTGCCGGCCAGATCGCCGCGCGCGTTCATGAGAAAAACCGTGGCCGTGTGGTCCATGGTGTAATCGCCGCTTTGCGTCGGCACCTTGCGATAGAGGGCGCGAAACGCCGTCGCCGCCTCGGCGATCGCTTGGGGCGAACCGGTCAACCCGACGATGCGGGGATCAAACGAGCCGGTGTATTGGGCGAGCAGCTCCGGTGTGTCGCGCTCGGGATCGACGGTGACGAAATAGATGCGAAATGACTGCGCCAGCGGGCCCAGAGCCTTGAGGTGCTCGGAGAACTCAAACATCGAGGTGGGGCACACATCCGGGCAGCGTGTGAAGCCGAAGTAGAGTGCGTAGGGCGTGCCGGTCAGCGAGCGGTCGGTGACCGGGGCGCCCTTGGTGTCGACAAGATTGAACGGCCGACCAAATGGGATGCCGCCGGGCGTGGCGAGCGGCCACCAGATCGCCGCGCCAATCACCAGACCGATTGCCGCGCTCGCGGTTACCAACAGAAAGCGTCTACGGGAGGGTGTCATGTCAGATGCCTTGTGAGGCCCCACAGTGTGCGAGCGGCGCTGAGCCGCAGGCCGGGCGGGGCGAAAACGGGGTGTCGGCGCGGCCTGATCGAAGGGGGGCCTTCCACCAGGCCGCTCAGCCGACAGGGGCGGCGGATGGCTCAAGGGGCCGTCGCCCAGGTGTCAACTGTCTCAACCCGACGCCGCCAGCCGGCATCGGTAAGCGCGTCAAGGAACGCCACCAGAAAGGTCGCCCGCTCCGCCGGCGAGAGATCGCGCGCCACCGCTAGCCGCGCCTCGCGATGGACGAGCGACACGCCATGCACCTCGCCATCGACGACATGCCGCTCCACCCACAGGCCGAACAGCGGCACGACGCGGGTTTCCACCGGGCGGCCCTGCCCGTCGACCCGCTCGATGACCACCTGGTGGTCGTCGATCACCACCCGCTCGGCGCGGCGCAGATCACGCCGACAGGCGACGAACGCGATGAGCAGGAACGCCGCGTCGGCAAACACAAAGATCGCCGCAACCCACAGGTGGCTGACTGACAGAATGGCGCCCAGGACGGCCGTGAGCGCCATCACGCCGGCGAAAAACCACCGCACGCCGCCCGTATCGAGAGAGCAGGCGGGCGTGATGATGACATCGAAGCGCGCAAAGCCCGCATCGGGCGGATCGGCCGCGACGGTGACCTTTGCGGCACCGTCGCGGGAAACGGAGACATCGGACATGGACAACCTGAAGCAAGGGTGATGACCCCTCCTTCCGATCGCGCGGCCGGCGTGGCGACGACTTTGGCATCATCCCAGGCGCGGAAACCGGGCCCTCTAAAGGAGGATGCGTCATCAAAGCCTGAGAGCGTCGGTCTGAGGCCATCAGATCGAAGCGCGCTCTGAAGACGGAGTGACCGTCTTGACGAGTTGCCAGCAGGTGGCGCGTGAAAGGACCCGTGCGGGGTACGGGTGGGCGCATCGAAGGGCAACAAGGTGGCCACGAGCGACCACCGGCACGATCACGCGGCTTGGCCTGCGGCGGGCGGTCCGCGCGCGGCGGCGCGGCCAAAAAAAAGCGGTGTGATCGGCAACGCCGCGCCCAGGCACGACCGCCGCTCCAGCACGGTCTCAACGGGAACACCAAAGGTTGGTGCGGTGGCGGCCAGACCCGGCGCGGCGGTTAGCCGGCAGGCCTCGCACGGCGCGGCCGCGTGGTCATCCGCGTCGCCCGGCGCGCCGGTCTGAGTGAGGCACAGATCGGGCACGCTGCCATCGGGCAAGGTGTAAGCGGCCAAAAAAGCATCCGCCGCCCGCGCCGACGCGCCATGATGGGCAAAGCCAAGCGTCAGCATGGCCAGGGCATAAAGCCCCAGCATCACCGCCCTCAGCCCCCTCTGGCGTAACCTGGACATAAAGGGTCCCCAACCCCGCGAACACACATCTTTAAGCAGACCGCCACCCGTTGCGCAATTCGGTGGCATCCCGGAGAGGGATTTGGACCAGGTTGGCTCGAATTGGAACCCTCGGCCGGGCTGGCCCACGCATCCTCGCCAAGAGGTGGATGCCGGCTCTTGGGATCAAGAGGATGCGCACCGAGAACCGGCGGCCGGCGGTGG
>CALSBD010000462.1:0-3349 GCA_943373055.1 Rhizobium sp. Q54 | reverse complement strand
ATCGCCGCCATCGACGCGGCGTGGTCGGAGGCGGGTGTGGCGGTGCTCGTTGACCTGGGCGGCGCGGAGACGAACTCCGAAATGGCGGTGGAAATGCTCGATGAAACCCGCCGCGACCGCGTGGTGGTGTGCAATGCCCCGGTCGTTGAAGGCGCCGTGATCGCGGCGACGGAAGCCTCGGGCGGCTCCTCGCTCGACGCGGTGAAGCGGACCGCAGAGGAACTTTATGCCTGAACTCTCCACACCTGAGGCGCGCGGCGCGCCGACGGGAGGCCCCCGATGACCACATCCACCTTGAAGACCGGACAAGCGATGCTGACCAACAAGGTCGGCCTCCACGCGCGCCCGTCGGTCAAGCTGACCCAGCTTGCCAAGGCGCACGAAAGCCGCATCGAATTCGCGCTCGACCCGGCCGGCCCCTGGACCGACGCCAAGAGCCCGGTCAAGGTGATGCGCGTGAAGGCGCCCATGGGCGCCACGTTGCATTTCCGCGTCGACGGTCCCGATGCCGACGCCGCGCTCGCCGCCCTCGTTGATCTCGTCGACCGCAAGTTTGACGAGGATTGAGCCCATCGAAAGCGTGATCCCCATAAGCGAAGACCGGTTATTGGGTAAAGATCACGCGATACCAAAGACTTAGAGCCTGCTATCGCCCTACCCCGACCTCGTGACCCGCGCCATGCTGACCGAACGCCACTTCACCGGCCGTCCCGCCGCCCCCGGCTTTGCCCTGGGCGCCTTGGTGATGCTTGACGCGGGTCAACGGCGCCAACGCGTCTCGACCGGCGAGCCCGCCGCCGAGGCCGCCGCCTTGCGCGCGGCCCTGGTCGCCGCTGCGGCGGACGTGTCGGCGTTGATCGCGTCGGCCGATGGCGAGGCCGCCGAGATCCTCGGCTTCCAGATCGCGCTCTTGGAAGACGACGCCCTATCGGAAGGCGCGGTTGCCGCCATCGCCGAGGGCGCCGCCGCCGATGCCGCCTGGCACACCGCGCTCGCCGCCGAAATCGCGGGCTATGAAAGCGCCGATGACGAGTATTTCCGCGCCCGCGCCGCCGACCTGATCGATGTGCGCGACCGGGTGCTTGCCCACCTCTATGGCGACGCCCTCGACAGTGTGCCGGCCGGCGCGGTGGTGGTGGCTGACGATTTGCCGCCCTCCCGGTTCCTGGCTGTCGACTGGTCGAAAGGCGGCGCGATCGCGCTGCGGGCCGGCTCACCCTCGTCCCACGTCGCCATGCTTGCCCGCGCCAAGGGCGTGCCGATGGTGGTTGGCCTTGAGGGGTTGCCTGCGGCCAGCCTCACGGGCGAGGCGTTGGTCGATGGCGCGTCCGGCATCGTCATCCTCGCGCCTGCGCCGGCCACCCGCACCGCCTTCGAGGGCCGCGTGCGCGCCGCCGCCACTGCCGACGCCGAGGCCGAGCGCCTGCGCTTCGCGCCGGCCCACACGCGCGCCGGAGAGCCGGTTAAGGTGCTCCTCAATATCGCCGATCCGGTCGAACTCGACGGCCTCGACCCTGCCCAATGTGATGGCATCGGCCTGGTGCGCACCGAGCTGTTGTTTCACCACGGCGACGGCTTGCCCGATGAAACAACCCAGCTCGCCGTTTACCGGCGCATCGTGACGTGGGGCCAAGGCCGCCCCATCACCATCCGCACCCTCGACGCCGGCGGCGACAAGCCGATCCCCGGGCTCACCATTGATGGCGAGTTGAACCCGTTTCTCGGCGTGCGCGGCATTCGCCTGTCGCTGGCGCGACCCGAGGTGTTCCGCGTCCAGCTGCGCGCGCTTGCCCGCGCGGCCATCGACGGCCCGCTCAAGATCATGCTGCCGATGGTCGCCGTGCCCGATGAGCTGGAGGCCGCACGCGCCCATCTTGATGCCGTGATCGCCGAGCTGACGCGCGAAGGCGTGCCCCACGCACGCCCCGCGCTTGGCATCATGGTGGAGGTGCCCGCTGTCGCCGTGCTCGCTGAACGGTTCGCGGCGGATTTCTATTCGATCGGCTCGAATGATCTCACCCAATACACGCTCGCCGCCGCCCGCGATATCACGGCGGTCGCGCATTTGGCCGATGCGGGCGATCCGGCCGTGATCGCGCTGATCGCCCTCACGGTCGCCGCCGCCCATCGGCGCGGGGTCGAGGTATCGCTGTGCGGTGACGCCGGCGCGGATCCGGCGATCGTGCCGAAGCTTCTGAGCGCGGGCCTGCGCTCGGTCTCGGTGTCGCCGCGCGCGGTCGCCCGCGTCAAGGCGGCCATCGCGGCCTGGCCGGCGGAGGGGTGAGGATGGCCGACGACACCCCCACGCGCGATACGGTAGCAACAGCGGTGGCGGCCTATAAGGCGATCCTGCAAGCCGTCATCGACCGGCGTCCGTCCGGCACCCGCCGCCGGCTCGCCAATGCGCTCGGCAAACACCGCTCCTTCGTGACGCAGATCACCAACCCGGCCTATCCGGTGCCCATCCCGGCCTCGCACCTCAAGACCATTTTCGAGATTTGCCACTTCTCGCCCCAGGAATCCGCCGGCTTCATGGACGCCTATCAGCGCGCGCATCCCGGCCGCGCGTCGGGGCTGTCGGGCGATGCGGGCCAGCGTGTCCTCTCCTTGACCGTGCCGGACCTGGGCGAAGCCCGCAACCGGGCGTTCGACGCCCTCGTCACCGACCTCGTGGCCCGGCTGGCCCGCCACGAGGAGGAGATTGACTGACCCTCAAGAGCCAAGACCAAGACATTCCGAGGAGACCCCCATGAAGAAGCTGATCAACGCCGTCGACACCGTCCTTGCCGAGAGCCTTGATGGCTTTGCGGCCGCGCACGCCGATATCGTGGCGCTGGGCGAAGAGCGCAAGTTCATCCGCCGCGCCCAGATCAAGCCCGGCAAGGTAGCGCTGATTTCCGGTGGCGGGTCGGGCCACGAGCCGCTGCACGGCGGCTTTGTCGGCTACGGCATGCTCGACGCCGCGTGCCCGGGCCAGGTGTTCACCTCTCCCACCCCCGACCAGATGATGGCTGCCGCCGAGGCGGTCGATACCGGCGCGGGGTCGCTGTTCATCGTCAAGAACTATGAGGGTGATGTGATGAACTTCGCCATGGCGGCGGAGATGTGCGGCCGCGAGGTGGCGACTGTGATCACCGATGACGACGTGGCGGTGACGAACTCGCTCTACACCACGGGCCGGCGCGGTGTGGCCGGCACCTTGATCGTGGAGAAGATCGTCGGCGCCGCGGCTGAACAAGGCCGCGATCTCTCGGCCCTCAAGGCGCTCGGCGACAGCGTCAACGGCCGCACGCGTTCGATGGGTGTGGCACTCACCTCGTGCACCGTGCCCGCGGCCGGCAAGCCGACG
>CALSBD010000461.1:0-3361 GCA_943373055.1 Rhizobium sp. Q54 | reverse complement strand
TTCATGGTCATCGGCAATGGCTTGCTGAACACCTTGGTGCCGATCCGCGCCAAGCTCGAAGGCTTTGATGAGACCGGCATTGGCCTGCTCGGCTCGGCCTATTTCGCCGGCATGCTGTTGGGCGCCGTGTTTGCCCCTGCCCTGGTGCGCCGGGCGGGCCACATCCGCTCACTTGCCCTGTCGGTCGCGATCGGCACCATCGCGTCGCTCGCGTTCGCGGTTGATACCAGCGCGCTCACATGGCTCACCGCCCGGTTCGCCACCGGCTTTTGCTTCGCCGGACTTTACGCCACCGTGGAAAGCTGGCTGCAAGGCAAGGCTGAAAACGCCATCCGCGGCCGCGTGCTCGGCATCTATTCCGTCATCCAGTTTTCCGCTTGGGCGGTTGGCGCGCAGGCGGTCAATCTCGCCGATCCGCAATCCTTCGCGTTGTTTTCGCTGATCGCCGTCGCCATGACCGCGTCGATCATCCCGCTCGCCGTCACCACGTCGGCCCCGCCGGAGGTGCCCGCGCGGGCGAGCCTGCGGCTCAAATGGTTGTTCGAGGTCTCGCCGATCGGCTTCGTGTGCACCTTGTTGATCGGCGCGGCCAATGGCCCGCATTGGTCGCTCGCCCCCACCTATGGCGGCGATGTCGGCATGACCGTCGCCCAGATCACCAACTTCATGACCATGATGACCATCGGCTCGGCGGTGTTTCAGATGCCGGTGGGCAAGCTCTCCGACATGGGCGACCGGCGCATCGTGCTCGTCCTCATGCTGGCCGGCACGCTGGCGATTGAGGTGGCTCTTGCCCTGGTTGGCGAGACGGTCGGCATCTGTGGCCTCTATGCGCTCGCCTTCGTCATCGGCGGCACCATGTCGACGCAGTATTACATCGTCGGTGCACACACCAATGACCGCACCGGCCCGCAAAACGCCGTCAGCGTCTCGGCCGCCCTGTTGCTGCTTTATTGCGTCGGCGCAATCATCGGTCCGGTGACGGCGGCGGAGCTGATGAAGCTCATGGGCCCGTCGGGCCTCTTCTGGCACAACGCGGTCATCCACGCGGTGATGATCGTATTCGTGATTTGGCGCATCTTCAGCCGCGCGCGCCCGGCCGAAACCATACCGGCCACGCCGCCCACCGTGCGCGCCACCCCATCGGGATGACGGGCACCCCGGTCAAATCACTGGTTTTCCATCGCCTTGCGCTGGGCTTCCAAAAGCTGCTCTTGCAGCGACTTGCGCTTGGTCACCGCCCGCACCTGGATCATGCGATTGCGCGTGGCGATATCCGCGTCGGTCACCGGCTTGCCGTCGAGCGCGGCGGAGAAGGTGTCCATCGGGAAGGTGAAGCTCACCTCGTCGTCCGTTTCGCGGATGGCGATCGCCACCACCTGCGGCGCCTTGCGCAGGCGATCGATGAACGCCTGGTCGACCGCGCGGGCCGCTAGACATTGGTTGGGATAGCAAATGACATAGTTGGCCACGTCGTCGGCATCGCCAATCTTCAGCTTCAGCCCATTGCCGAGCTTCACGCTGGACGGCACCGTAAAGACAACTTCGCGCTGCTTCTTATCAGCGGATTCCGTCAGCACCATCGAGGCCAGAAGCTGCGAGGTCTCTGAGAAGATATCAAAGCCGGTCCGGCACAGTCGGCCGGTGGGATCGCACATCTTGAGCCACGAATCCGGGCTCACCGGCGGGCCATCAGGCAGTTCGACGACCGGGGGCTGCGACGCGCGCGGCGCGGGCTTGGGAATCGGGATGCCCTCGATCGGTCGCGGTGCCGTCGCACCGTCCTGCGCGGCCGCTGGCATCGCCAGCCCGGCAGCCACCAGAGCGACGCTCACACACAGGGCGAAAACCTTCGTCATTCCCAATAGCCTCATGGCGTTCACCCAGCCACATCCCACCCGTCCCGCGTGACACACGCGGACGGATGGCAAGGGCTGAGGTCGTCGGTCCCTTAAGCTCGTCTTGGCCGGCCCGATCAAGGAGCTTCACCGCGAGCCTATACAGGGTTTCGTCTGCGGGGCCAATGCGGCGAGATGGTGACGGGCGGCCAGCCGCCATGAAATCGCGAAACAGGGCCACGCTAGCAGCACACATTGCGCGCCGAGTCACGACATTGTGCCGACGGCGGCGAGTGGATTGGAGCGACGACGTTACGGCGTGGTTAACAGAACGTTACCGCAATCTCGTTTTCGATACCTCTATCAATAATACCGCTTCGGGTTCAGCAAGACTGCGATTGAAGGTCGGCTTGGCCTAGTCGTCTCGTATCACACTTTACAGGGCACACGGTTCTGCAACATTACAGAAGTGCTGAATACGGCAATGTCGTAACAACGCCCTTAGCGATAGCAAGAAGATCTGAGCATTCAGTCACAAGCGCATCTGCCTGCAGTTGAGTTAAGGACAAGTACTCCGAGTCTCGCGTTGATGCTTGGTCAAGCTTCTTGGCAATGTTCCATGCCCGACGTCTTAAAACAGCATCACCCAAGTAACGGATTTTCAGCCGCGCAAATGTCGAATTTCGTGATGTCGCATCGTCTTCGGTTAGCTCACCAGCGCGGACTCGTTGGTAAAGTTCATCTAGGACCTGTGAGCGTAGCAAGGTCGGAGCAAGCAACGCATGGGACTTCGACCAGACGATATCGTCTTCCAATATGTGCATCGCGGTATCGAGTCCGATCACCAATCGCGCCAAGCCCGTATGCCTCCAGTTGCGATCCAATTCATCGCCTCAGATCATAGATTAGGATCGGACCCGCGCCGTCAAGCGGCGAGATGGTGACGGGCGACCAATCAACACCCAAGCCTAAGAAGGGTCAGGAACGCAGGCGCGGCCGTGGGCGTCAGCTCTCCGTGATCACCCGCTCCGCCAGCCGCTCGCGCGCGCTCACCGGCAAGGGCACCGAGCGGCGGGCCTTGAGGTCCATGATCAACACGGTGAGCTCGCCGATCGCCACGATCCGCTCGGCGCGGGTGTCGACAATATGGTGACGCATGGAAAACGTCGACCGGCCGACAGCGGTGAAGGCCGTCAACACGTGGATCAGCGCACCGGCGGTCAGCTCCTGGCCGATCGTGAGCTTCATCTCCACCGCCACGCGACCGAGCGTGTTTTCGGCCAGAAAATCGTGATGTAGCCCTGCTTCGGCCCAGGCATGGGGCCCCGCGTCGGTAAAGCGCGCCACATAGCCGCGATCGTCCAACAACCCATTGGCCTGGCAGTCGGCCGGCATCACGCGGCCACGATAGGTCACCTTGGCGCCCAGCGTCTCCAGCCGCTTGAGCGGCGTGCCGAGTGCGGCCGGCGGCGCGGCGAATGAGCGCGGCGCGGCTTCCGGCGGCATCGGGCCACGCACCTTTG
>CALSBD010000460.1:0-3368 GCA_943373055.1 Rhizobium sp. Q54 | reverse complement strand
AATAGCCGTTGGAATGGACGCCCGATGAGGTGAGCCCCAGGATCACGTCGCCATGGCCAATGGTCGGGCGCGGCAAGACCGCGTCGCGCTCCACCGCGCCAACCGCGAAGCCAGCCAAGTCATAGTCCGCGCCTTGATAAAGCCCCGGCATCTCGGCGGTTTCGCCACCGATCAGCGCGCAGCCGGCTTCCCGACAACCCGACGCAATGCCACCCACCACCAGGGCGGCGCGATCAACGTCCAGCTTGCCGGTGGCGAAGTAGTCGAGGAAGAACAGCGGCTCGGCGCCCTGTACGATCAGATCATTGACCGACATGGCCACGAGATCGATGCCCACGGTGGCATGTAGATCGGCCTCGATCGCGACCTTCAGCTTGGTGCCCACGCCGTCATTGGCCGCCACCAGGATCGGGTCCTTGTAACCGCACGCCTTTAAATCGAACAGGCCGCCAAAGCCGCCGATCTCGGCATCCGCACCGGTTCGGGCGGTCGCCTTGACGAACGGCTTGATGCGCCGCACCAGCGCATTGCCCGCGTCAATATCGACGCCCGCCTGAGCATAGGTGTAGCCGTCGGTCGTTGTCATGCGCGGGACCCCCTTTGATGGGGGCGGGGATGGCATGAACACCCTGCCGATGGCAAGGGGAAGGTGGGGTCTGCCCCCCGACATGGGGTGTTTGGGCACAGGCGACGGGATCGACTTCAGCGCCAACCCGTGATCGAGTAGAACAGGTGGGGCGTCGCTAAGCGGCGGGAGGATGGATGTCCGCGTTCACCATACCCAATCTGATCTCGATCTTTCGGCTCGTTTTGGTGCCGATCGTCGTCTGGCTTGTGATCCAGGGGCGGTTTGATTGGGCGTTCTGGGGGTTTGTGATTGCCGGCGTGTCCGATGGGATCGATGGCTGGATCGCGCGGCGGTTTGATCAACGCTCGGACCTGGGCGCATACCTCGATCCGCTCGCCGATAAGGCATTGCTCGTCTCGCTCTACGTCACCTTGGCGATCATCGGCGTGCTGCCGGTGTGGATCACGCTGTTGGTGGTGACGCGCGACCTGCTCATTGTAGGCGGCGTGATCTTAAGCTGGGTGATCGGCAAAGCGGTCGAGGTAAAGCCGCTCAAGGTCTCCAAGCTCAACACGGTCGCGCAAATCCTCTATGTGGTGCTCGCGCTCGCTGACCAAGCCTTCACCATGGATTTGAAAGCGGCGGTGGAAATCGCGCTGTTCGTGGTCGCTGTCTTGACCGTGTTGTCGGGCGGCGCCTATGTCGTATCCTGGCTGAAGGCGATGTCGGAGACACCCGACGATGGCCGGCCCGACGGAGACCAGCCGCGGTGACGCTCAAGCAGCAAGTCAACTTCTGGGCTTTGGCGTTCGCCGGCTTCATCGCGTTTTTCTACGTGTTCAGCGATGTGCTGGTGCCGTTCCTGGCCGGTATGGCGCTTGCCTATTTGCTGGATCCGGTGGCGGATTGGTTTGAACGGCGCGGGTTCTCGCGCACGGTCGCTACCCTCCTCATCCTCGGGCTGTTCATCCTGGTCGTGCTCATGGTCCTCGTGGTGGCGATCCCGATTCTGGCCGATCAATCCGCCGCTTTCATCGAGCGGCTGCCAACCTACGCCACCCGCCTGCAAGACCTGTTCGCGCAGTTTTCCGACGGTCGCATCTCGCGTATGCTGGGCATCACTCGCGAGGAACTACAGGCGCGCATTGGTGAGTTCGCCGGGCAGGGCGCGCAGGTACTGGCTCGAATCCTGCAGGAGTTATGGCGGGGCGGGCAGGCGATTGTGTCCGTGCTGTCGCTCTTGGTGATCACGCCGGTGGTGGCGTTCTATCTCCTTTATGACTGGGACCATATGGTCGATCGGATCGATAGCTGGCTGCCGCGGCCGCACCGCGACACCATCCGCGATCTGGCGCGCCAGATGGATGCCGCCGTTGCCGGCTTCGTCCGCGGGCAGATTTCGGTGTGCGTGATCCTGGGCCTGTTTTACGGCATTGGTCTTTCGCTGTTGGGGCTCAATTTTGGTCTTTTGATCGGCGTGGGCGCCGGCCTGATCAGCTTCATCCCCTATGTGGGATCGGGGCTTGGTCTTCTGGTGGCTGGCGGCGTGGCGGTGGTGCAGTTCTGGCCGGAGTGGCCGTGGGTCGCGGCGGTGTTCGCGGTGTTCATGGTCGGCCAGATCCTGGAGGGCTACGTTTTGCAGCCCAATTTGGTGGGGCGCTCGGTCGGGCTTCATCCGGTGTGGCTGATGTTCGCGCTGTTGGCCTTTGGCTCGCTGTTCGGGTTCGCGGGGCTGTTGATCGCGGTGCCCGCGGCCGCATCGGTGGGCGTGTTGTTCCGCTTCGCGCTATCGCAATACATGGCAAGCCCGATTTACACCGGCCCCCAAGCCAAGGCGCCCGAGGCGGCGCCGCCCGTCGAGCGCACCGCGTCGGGGGAGTGATGGCGACCGATCGACCTCCGCGTCAATTGACGCTCACGCTGCCGGTGCGGGCGCGCCACAGCGCGGCCGACTTCATCGTGGGCGCATCCAACCGCGCGGCCTTTGAGCGGGTGCGGGCGGCGGACCAATGGCCGTCGGGCGTGGTTTGCCTCGTCGGCCCGCCCGGTGCGGGCAAATCGCACTTGGTCGCGGTGTTTTGCGCCGCGCGCGGCGGCATTGCCGTGGATGGTCCAGAGCTTGCCGCCTTGCCGCCGGTCGATCTGGTGGCGTTGGGTGATGTCGCCGTCGATGGGGCGGACGAGGGCGATCCGATCGCGTTGTTTCATCTTCTCAATGCGGCGCGCGAAGCGGGTCGGCGGGTCCTTTTGACAGGCACCACACCGCCGGCGAGCTGGGCGGGCGGGCTAGCCGACCTTGCCTCGCGGCTGCGGGCGGCGACACCTGTTGAGATCGATGCGCCGGATGATGATCTGCTGCGGCAGGTGCTCGGCAAGCTGTTCGCCGACCGCCAGCTGGCGGTGGCGCCTGACGTAATCGAATATTGCCTCGCGCGCATGGACCGTTCGTTCGAGGCGGCGCGGGCCCTCGTCTCGGCCCTTGATGAGCTATCGCTCGCCCAGCGGCGGCCGATCACCAAGGCGCTCGCCCGGCCGCTGCTCGATCAGGGTGAAGATAGCGAGGGGTGAACGGTTTTGACCCTGGCGATCCCAAGACACATCACACAAGACGTCGCGCGCGGCCGATCTCACACGGTCGGGCAAGGCCGATGTGCGGGCCGGGCATTGCAAACCTGTGACCAACTCGCCACACTGCCGCAAATCGGCAACAATTGTGGCGCAGATCAGTCGCACTGAATCGCAAGGTGGCGTGAGGCGCATGGCGGGGGAAGCAAGCCTTCGGGCAACAGTCGGGGGGCAG
>CALSBD010000459.1:0-3372 GCA_943373055.1 Rhizobium sp. Q54 | reverse complement strand
TCGGCACGATCCAGATGTTCGCGACCGCCTCGGATCTGCGCGAACGGGTGGTCTCCGGCACGCTCTCCACTGTCATGGCCGGCGGGATCGCCGCGCTGGTCGCGTTGGTGATCGCCATGCGCCTACAGCGGTCGATTTCGGAGCCGATCCGTTCGCTGACGGGCGCCATGACCAATGTGCGTGAGACCCAGACATATTCACGGGTCGTGCGCCGCATGTCGGATGATGAGACGGGCACCTTGACCGACGCGTTCAACGCGATGATCTCGGAAATCCGCAGCCGCGACGCGCGCATCGTGCGTTACACCGAACACCTCGAGCAGGAAGTCGAAGCGCGCACCAGCGATCTCGTGATCGCCAAGACCGCGGCCGAGCGCGCCAATGCCGCCAAGTCGGACTTCTTGGCGACCATGAGCCACGAAATCCGCACGCCCATGAATGGCATCCTGGTGATGGCGGAACTTCTGGCCACCTCCGGCCTTGATGGCCGCGCGCGGCGCTACGCGGAGGTCATCACGCGGTCAGGCCAGAGCTTGCTTGCGATCATCAACGACATCCTCGACTTCTCCAAGATCGAGTCCGGTCGCCTGGAAGTGGAGACGATTCCGTTTGATCCGGTGGAATGTATCGATGACGTGATCGCGCTGTTTCATGAGCGCGCGGGCGGCAAGGGCCTCACGCTGGCGGCGATCGTCAAGCCGGATGTGCCTGCGCGCATTGCCGGGGATCCGATCCGCTTCACGCAGATTGTGTCTAACCTGGTCAACAACGCGCTCAAGTTCACCGAAAAGGGCCATGTGCTCGTCACCATCGAGCGACTGGACCAAGCGCGCGCGGGCTCGGCGCAAGTGACGTTGCGCGTGGCGGTGGAAGACACCGGCATCGGCATCGCCGCCGACAAGCTCGATGGCATCTTCGATCCGTTCACCCAGGCCGATCAGTCGACCACCCGCAAGTTTGGCGGCACGGGTCTTGGCCTTGCCATTGTTCGCCGCCTCGTTGAGGCGATGGGCGGCACGGCAGGTGTGACAAGCCGGCTTGGCGAGGGGTCAACTTTTGCCTTCACGATCCGCGCTCCCATGGTCGAGGCCGCCGTGCGCGCCCCGCCGGACGCGAGCCGCCTCGTCTTGGCACTGACCCAGTCGCTGCATACCCAATTGCTGGAAAACCGGCTGGCGATCAGCGGTCGACAGATCATGCGCTTGTCGCCATCCGAATTGGCAACCGCGCGGCTGGAAGCAACCGACCTTGTGGTCGCCGAGCCCAAGGCGCTTGATCCGGTCACCGAGCGGTTCCGCATGGCCAAGGAACGGCCGCGCCGGGTCGCACTGGTGGATTTGAGCGATGCCAGCGTCGATGACCTGGTCGCCACCGGCCGTGCCGACGCGGTGCTCATTCAACCGATCCATGCCCGCGCCCTTGCCGCTGTCCTGGACGGCAAGGCGCCCGCGCGCGTCCCCGTCGCGCCCTCCGTTGTCGAGGCCGCCGCCGCGATCCGCAAGGCCGAGCCGGCCGAGCCGGTTGGCCGGTTCGATGGCATCGAAGTGCTCGTCGCCGATGACAGCGCGGTCAACCGCGAGGTGATCGCCGAAGCGCTCAAGCGGCTCGGCGTGGCCGCCACTATCGTGCCGGATGGTCGCGCGGCGTTTGAAGTGGCCTTCACCAAGCCGTTCGCGCTCATCTTCATGGATTGCTCCATGCCCGAGCTCGACGGCTATCAAACCACCCGCATGATCCGCGACCAGGAGCGTGGGCAAAACCGGGCAAAGATGCCGATTGTCGCGCTCACCGCGCATGCCGCGGGCACGACCGATGAGTGGCGCCAGGCCGGCATGGACGACTATGTCACCAAGCCGTTCACCCTCGACACCATCGCTCGGGTCTTGCGCAAGTGGACGGACGCCGACCGCGCGGGCGTACAGCTGCGCCGTCCCGTTGAGCCCAGTGCTCCCGCGGCGCCGACCGCCCAAACATCGGTGCCTCCGTCAGCGGAGCCCACGCGCGGTCCTGTCGAACCGCCTCAGCCGGTTGCGGATAAGAGCGCGATTGAACAGATGGAAGCGGCGGCATCGGTTCCGACGGCGCGTGAGCCCACGCCCGCCTTGGTCATCGAGCCCGTCAACGCGCCCCTCGTTCGCGCCGCCTCGACAGCCGGCCAACCGGCCAAGGGCGTCAAGGCGAACGCGCCGAAGGAGCCGGCCTTGCTGCCCGCTCTTGACGACGACGTGCCCGTCCTTGACGAAGCGGTGATTACCAATCTGCGTGCGATCGAGGCGGAAGCCGGCGGCGGATTGATCGCCCGGGTCGCCAAGCTTTATTTGGGTCACGGCCCGGCCGTCATCGAACGGCTGTCGGAGACCGCCAAGGGTGCCGATCGCAACGCGCTTGCCGATGCGGCTCATGCGGTCAAGTCGATGTCGCTCAATGTGGGTGTCGCCCGCGTCGCCGCCTTGGCCGCCGGCATTGAACAAGCGGCCCGTGCGGGCATGCCGGGCACCTTCGCCGTCGAGATCGCCGCCTTACGGGTGGCCTATGACGAAGCGGCGGTCAAACTGCGCGACATGATCCCGCCGCCCGCCAAGGAAGCCCTATCGGCCTGATCGACGGCGCTTGGGGACATTGGCATAGCGAGCTCAATGGCTAAAAAGGCGGTTGCCGCGCAGGCGACACGTGGTCACCGCGCATCGATCACGGGCGGTGCGCCCGGTACTTGCACGGGCGGCGGCAAGGGCTGCAGGCGGAGCGGTGCGGCCGGAGCGGGGGTCAAACTGCCGCGGCTGTCCAAGGCGTCTCGAATGAGACCTTCAAAGGTCGGCGTGGGGGTGGTGCGCGTGCGCTCGGCGGCTTGACGGCGGGCGGCCTCTTGCTGCTCCCGGCGGGCTTGGACGCGGCGAGCCTCCGCGGCTTCGCGGAAACGACGTCCCTCGATTTCGAACTCGACGCGCTCGCGCTCCAGCCGCTCGGCCTCTTCGCGCTCGCGCCGCTGGCGCTCTTCGCGCAGGCGGCGCAGTTCGCGGGCGAAGCGATCGCGCTCGATGATCTCCTCTTGCAACGCTTCGACCCGGCGCACCTCGCGCTCGAAGGCGCGGATGGTCAAATAGGCGGCGAACGGCGCCACATCGACCGAGCGTCGAGGCTGATCGACCGGCCCGGCGAACGCCACGGCCACTTGGGGCGCGGCGCCGGCGACCTGATCGTCCTTGTCGGGCGTCACGCGAATGGTGGTATCGGCTTGCAAGGTGAGCCGTGCCAGATCGAGCGCGGCGGATCCCGACACGGTCGCAGCGGCGCCGGCATCGACCGTGAGATCGCGCAATCGCACAACCCCGCCGGCGAGCGTGAGCGCGCCTTCTAGCCGTCCGAACGGCAAAG
>CALSBD010000458.1:0-3372 GCA_943373055.1 Rhizobium sp. Q54 | reverse complement strand
TCACGCACGGTGGACGCGTTCTCACCACCCATGATGCCGCCCATGGCGTTGTATTCCCGCGCTGCTTGCCGGCCCAATAGCTCATCGGTAAGACCTGATCCCAATCCTTTAATTTGTGTAAACGGCTTTCCATAGAACACATAAGCCATCGCCTGATCACGGATCAGGTTTGCAAGGATAAAATTCCAAAAGGTCGTGATACCAGCCCGCAGCATTGCAGCCGGTTTAGCCAGCCACGTAACCCACCACATTCGCTCGTCGCGCGTCATCATGTTAAACGCCGCCACCATGTCGCGGCCGAATTCTTTATCGGCCAATTGCAGCGCCTTCGTTTCACCGCCCTCGCGGAAAAACACGATCGGATCGCCATTCGGCAAGATCGCGGCCGGCCGAAACAGCATGGCTTTCTGGTCACCAATCGCCGCCTCCGCTGTCGCGCCCAACAGCTGGCGTTCCGGCGCCGACAGCCCCGCCGCCTTGCCGGCATTTTCCAGCGCTTCAAGCGGGTCGATCGTCATGGCCGTGAGACGATGCGCCGGGATCCGCTCGGCGATTTTGCCGCCGTCATTGCCCACCCGGTCGGACAGGTTGGCGAGCGCCTTGATCGCGTCATTGCGGGCGATCGCCATGGCCGTCTCGTAGGCGTCCGCCATCAGGCTTTCCAGCGGATTGATCACGTCCCGCATGGATCCTTTAAACCGGTTGACGATCCGCGATCGACCATCGCGCCCGCCCGCCGTGTCCGGCGCGCCGGCCAGCTCATCTTCGTCGAAGTAGCGAAGGCCCGGCACATAGTCCTTGATCTTCAGGCCCTCGTCATAGGTCTCCTTTGTGATCAAGCCGGCGTCGAATTTTTTCTTCCACAGCCCGCGCGCCCCTTGGTGCACCTTGGGCGCCGCCGTCTTGAATGTGGGATACCGCGCTTCAAAATCCGCGATCGCTTGCGCGTGGTCGCCTTCCGTCAGCTTGTCGGGCGGGTTCGGAATATCGCCCGCCTTGAAGCGGTCCCATTCGCCCATGGCGCGGCGCGACCACAGATAAGCGCCAAAGTCGGTCAACGTGGCGTCATCCCAGCGGCCGAGCACATTGGGCGCGCCCGCCGCCTCAATCAGCGCGTCGCGCAGGCCTGGCGTTTCCGGCAGCGCCGAATAATAGCCGTGCACCCCGTGCATGATATCCATATGCCCGACGGTGTGCGCCCCGCGCGACATGCGCGCGAGCTTATAGGCATCTTCGCCGACCTTGAGATCGAGCACTTGGCCGGTTTTGTCCACGTGGATCCGCGCCAGCGCGCGCACCGCCCGGCTGATCGGCGCCAGATCATCGAACAGCAATTGATAGACCTGGCCGACACGGTCCGCGATCGTGTCGGCAAAGCCATGCCGCCGCAGCTCGTCGGCCGTGCGAGAGATCCAGCCCGGCCGCTTGTTGGATTTGATGGTGGACGCGACCGCCATGTCGCTCGGTTGCGCCAGCCAATCGGCATAGGCCGTTGCCGTGTCGTCAAGCAGCTTGACCGTATCGGCCGGCATCGCCGCCCGAAACGCCGCGTCGAAGCCCGGCGCTTGCTTGGCCGCGTGCGCCGGGTTGGTCACGAACAAGCGCATATACTCGGCTAAGCCCTCTTGCAGCCGGATTTTTTTTGGCGCGTTCGGGTCATAGGCGAGCGGCATCAGCTCGCCTTCAAACCGCTTCATCAGCGGCCGCACGGTGTCGGGCATCTTGTATTCAATCGCGTGGCCCAATTCGTGGGTCAGCGTCTCAAAGTCGCCCACCGCGCGCACGCGCACCACGCCTGTCTTGACGCCATATTGCCCCAGCGCGCCGGCCTTCACACGCCCATCACGCACCGTCACGCCCAGGCCGTCGACCAGCGCGTCGGACACGTCTGATAGGCGTGTCATTTGGGGAGAGGGACCCGCCGCCGCCGTGCCAGCGCCCGCTCGCCGCGGCGACACCCCGGCCGCGTTTGACACCATGGCTTGACGGCGCGCCAGGGTATCGCCACCGATCCGCTCATCCGCCTTTGGCGCCTTCACCTCCGGTGCCTTTGCCTCTGGCGCCGCCTTGGCTGCCGGCTCGCGCGCGGGCGTGCGCTGCGTCTCGCGGATGGCATTCGCCTGGTCCAGCACTTCGGCCGGGAATTCGCGTGTCTCAATCGCCTTCTGCAGCGCCGCTTGGCGCGCCCGCAGCGCCTCGATCGCCACGGCCCGCTCGGCATCTGTCATGGCCAATCGCGCCTCGCTGCCAAGCGCCGCCCCATCGGCCTCAACGGCTTCCAGCGGTCGCCCCATGAACGTCCCGTCATCGAGCGTCCGATCCAGCATCGGCGTACCGTCCGGCCCCATGCGCCCGGCCGGGTCGGGCTTCAGCGCTATGAGGTTTTCAAGCTCACGCTCAATCATCGGCAACAGCGTGGCGCGCGAATAAACCACCGCAAAATCTTCTGGCGACGCTTCGTCAGCCAGCCGGCGAAACGCGCTCGGCCACTGCGACATCGGCAAGCCGAGCGGGTCGAGCCCCACGGCGCGAAAGTCGGGGTTGGGCGTCAGGTCCGGCACCTCGCCGGTCTTGATGATCGCGTCCACCTTGGCCGCCATCACCTCGCCAATCGTCGGTTCTGGCGTCACAGTCACCGCCATTGGCTCGCCGTCGGCGGCCGGCAGATCGCGCACGATCGTCACGCCCTCGTCGGGCACCGCGTCGGGCACCGCGTCGGGGGCCACGGTCTCAGCCGGCTTTGCAGGCACCGGCTCAAAGGTCGGCTCCACCCGCTCCGGCATCACCGCGTTTTGCTTTTCGCGGATCGCCTCGCGCCGCGCGTCCAGCACCTCGCCCACTTTGGCGCCCGCCACACGCGCGCCCGCCGCCGCCGCTGGCAAGCCCGCGCCGATCGCCGCGCCAAGCCCGGTCGCCATCGCCCACTGCATGGGGTCGAACGTCTCCCGAAACTCGGCGCCGATTTCAATCTTCTGAATGCCGGCATCGGTGGCCGCGTTCACGATCGACGCGTCGACCGCCCCCGCCAAAATCCGCGCCGACAATGACGACGCGCGCAGGCCCGCCGCGGCCGACACCCGCGCACCCACGCCAATCGGGATTAAGGTTTCTGGTGTCAGCGCCGTTCCGGCCAGTTGCCCACCCAGCGCCGCCGCCCCTTCAAGCAGCCCGTCCCATTGCGGCAGGGCATCGTATTGCGCATCAAACCGCCGCCGCCCTTCCGGGTCCAGCGTGTCGGCCGAGGCGCCGAGCAACGTGTTGTAGCGCTGACCGGCTTCGAAATTTTCGCGAAACCGCTCAATCAGCGTCGGGCGCGGCCCTTCTGTCAGCTCGCCCGCGCGCTTGAGATAATCATCCGGCCCGCGTTCCGCG
>CALSBD010000457.1:0-3383 GCA_943373055.1 Rhizobium sp. Q54 | reverse complement strand
GCGACGGCGTCGACATTCCTAGGAACGAACTGAGAACCGCCCCGTCGATCACTAGAGACGGCCCGCCCTCGCTCGTTCTTCATTTGCCCTCCCGTTACAAAGGCAGAATGGCGGGCTAGACTTTGTCGATTCTTGGGGGGCTCATGGATTTAGCGGCGCTGCGCATCAAGCTGAGACGGCAAGCCGAGAAGTTGCTCGGCAATGACGTCCGGACGCGCCGCTTTATTCAGATTGTGCTTGTTGTTGGGGGTATTGTCCTGGCGGGAGGGTCGGAAGCTCTTTCCAATTGGGAAAGCATGGCTGCGTGGAAAAGTCATCTTGTGACTTTGTGGCCAGTTGGGCTGTTTTTATCAGCTTTCGGATCGATCTGTCTTTATTGGATTGAACGGTCCGAGCCCGAAATCCTCATTGAAGCTGAGAGGGCAATTGCCGAAGCGGAAAACCGCGCGGCGATCATTGGACGGCTGGAAGAGGATTTCCTTTGGTTCTCTCAGCTCTATTCGCTGAGCAAGTTTCTGAGCGAGATCGTCGAACAGGTCGCGCTGCAAGGCGGCGGTGACAGCGAGGAACAGGCCAAGCGCTTCGGCTTCATGCTGGACCTTCTCGTCGCGGATAAGGGCGTTCTCTTCGGAATGAACGACGACCGCTGGAACTTCGCAATCTACCTCTTCAATTCTGATTCCGGCGAACTCGATTGCGTCGCCTGCCGCCGTCCGATCCGCGCCGAAGAAGAGGCCCCGCATAGAAGTTGGAAGCCGGGCATTGGACATGTAGGCATCGCATTCCAGACCGCCCGCACGATTGTTGCGGCGGATACGTCCGATCTGGAGGCCCGGGCGCTCTTCGATGCGCCGGAAAGCCTCCGTAATCCGGACGATGTCGTGCGTTATCGGTCCATAGCCTCGGTTCCGATCCGTTTACAGGATGAAAACCCGATCGGTGTTGTTGTGGGAACAAGTGACGTTCCGGGGCGGTTTCGCCACAAGCGTCCCGACGATGACGCCGCTCGCGATCCGGTCGAACCGATCCGATTGCTCGCGATCCACCTTGCAATGTTGGACCGCATGATTCATGTATGGGAACAAGGGAGAACGACATGACAGGCAAAACCGTACAGCGCGAGTGGCCAGTCGCGGACGTTGATAAGCTGGACCGTGAAATCGGGAAACGCGCCCATCGAATTTCTTCCGGCAAAGCTTCTGCAAGCGAAGTGAGCGAAGCGACCCGCTTAGTCCGTGAGCGCGCAGGGCTGATGATGCCGGGCGTATTTGTTCGCCTCCGCAAGGAAGGCATTCTAAAGAAGAGCGGCTGATTCTTGCCATTATTTAGCTATCGCCAGTTCGGCTCGCGACGGAAAGTCCCCAGTCGAACTGCGAACCACCCCGCTATTGGCCAGAACAGCCCCGCTGGCGCCCGACCGCCCTTGACCACTACTTTGACTGCCGCAATGCCCCGAGCCCAGGTTCATTTGGTCGCGCGATTGTACGGTCCATCCACACTGAGTGAGTTGCCGATCGATCCACGACCGGGCCCTGTCTTCGGGATGAAACACGCTGCCCGTCATGCGTCCCCTTTTGCCATGAACAACGTGCTGGGGAAAGAGGCGAAGCAACCTCTCGTTTAACAGATCAAAACATGTCTTCAGCGTCGCGGTGATGCCCACGGACTGTATGAGTGGAATGCCATGGCACCCCAATCTACGACTGGTGCCAACACAGGTTTCCGTCTACCGCGTCCTAGATGCACGACTAGTCATCGTTGTCGCTTAGCTCTTCCAAACTCACCAACAGACCAGCATCGCCGCCATTGCCTTCAAGCATGGCAATAAGCCCCCGTACGATCATTTGCTTCTCTGCGTATTGCTTGATGCTTGACTGTCGCTTTGCCATCAACTCTTCGATCCGGGCCAGGACGCCAAGCAGCTTGGTAGCTTCTGGGGAGCTTGCGACCACCAGGGCATTCGGACGTAGTTCGCGGGTTCGCAACAAGCCACCGACCATCTGCAGGGCGTATTTGAGGCCAATCCTGAAATTGAGCTCACGCTTTAACGCCTCCAAGGTCGCAATCGTCATTTGGGCGACCTGCCGGGTGCGCGCGTCATCCAAGACCTGCGGCGTGGCCTTGGGCCGGGTTAACAGCGCGGCCAGGGCGGCGGTGACATTGGGCCGACCTTGATGGGCTACGAAGAGGTCAATTGCGCGCGCGATCCGCTCAGCTTTGGTGAAGGTGCGGCCAATTCCGTGGATAATCACCCGATCCGAAGCGCGCGGAGCCAAAAGCGGATGGGCACGGCTGTCTAGGGAGGCCGCCGCGGCAACCAGCAGCTCGTCTTGCAGCGGCTCCGGGCAGCGCCCGAAGGCCCAGGTGGCAGCTCTGACGAGGTCGTTGTCGACAAAGGGAATACGCCGCGCCAACCGGCTGCGAACCTCTTCGGCGATGCGATCGATCATGCGGTCAAGCGCACTGAGCGCTGCGTCGGACACACCGTTCGGCGGGTGGCCGTCATAATCAAGAACCGACGCCGGCATGAACCTGGGGCTCATCATGCTGGGGTCTTTGACCTCGACCGGACGCACGCGGCCCAGCTCTTTCAGAAGGTCCGCCGCGCGCAGCCGGGGATCGACCGCAAGGCTTTTGATCAGCGACTCAAATGGCGGGATGCGCGCGGTGCCGCGCCAGCGATCAATGTGCGTGAAGCCGGTCACACGGTCGGGCACGGTCGGTCGCGGTTTGAGGGCGGCCGCGATCTCGTCGAACGTGCGCGGCTCCAGTTGTAAGGTCGACCAGTCCAGCCGGATCGGCCGGCGCTGAAGCTCGCTCCAGTCTCGTGAGGTGATGCCGACGTGCGCGCGCCCTTGCGCGGGCATCTGGCGCAACTGGATCTCCACGCCCACGGGCTCGGACGGCGCCGGTGTGTCTGTGGTGTGCCACCGGCGGAACGTGCCGCCCTTTTTGAGGTAGAAATCCATGTGCCGCGCGCCCGCCGGCCAAGCGAGCCCGGTGATCGGCTCGGAGACATATTCCCGGTTTGCGGCAACCACTGCATCGGCGGGCACCAAGTCGCGCAGCACCACGTCACCATCCGACAGCACGATAAGCGAGACCTGCTCCAACGTATCAAGATAGTGCGGGATGCCGCGCTCAATGCGCCGTCCGGCGACGAGCGCGCCGATGGCCGCGTCGGTGCACGCCATCACGTCGATCGGTCTGTGCAGGGCCGCCGCCACCGCCGCCGCGACCTGATCGCGAAACGGCGCCGCCAGGACGGTGGCGAGAAGCACGTGGTCCGCGGCAAGCCCGTCCAGCGTGAGCTGGGCCAAGGGCAGCGCGATGTCGGTGCGGTTGGGTATGGCCAAAGCGGACCAGGTGCTGTTGTTGCTGCG
>CALSBD010000456.1:0-3389 GCA_943373055.1 Rhizobium sp. Q54 | reverse complement strand
GCTCTACGACCACGCGCTCGACATCTGGCAGGACCTCTCCCAGGTGCTCAACTACAATGTCATGTACTCGCCGCGCGGCGTGATGATGCTTGCCCACAATGTCCATGACGTCCAGGTCGGCAAACGCCATGTGCACGCCAACCGGTTGGCCGGCATTGAGAACGAGTGGTTGACGCCGGAGCAGGCCAAGGAGTTTTGCCCGCCGCTCAATCTCGACCCCAACATCCGCTATCCGGTGATGGGCGCTGCGCTGCAACGGAAGGGTGGCGTCGCCCGCCACGACGCGGTCGCCTGGGGCTATGCCCGCGCCGCTGATGCGCTGGGCGTCGATATCATCCAAAACTGCGAGGTGAAGGCGATCCTGCGCGACGCCTCGGGCGCGGTGTCGGGTGTGGAGACCACCAAGGGCGTCATCAACACCAAGAAGGTCGGCGTTGTCGCGGCCGGTCACACGTCCGTCCTGATGGAGATGGCGGGCGTGCGCATGCCGCTGGAGAGCTATCCGCTGCAGGCGCTGGTGTCGGAGCCGTTGAAGCCGATCTTCCCGTGCGTGGTGATGTCAAACACCATCCACGCGTATATCTCGCAGTCGGACAAGGGTGACCTCGTGATCGGCGCGGGCACCGACCAGTATGTGAGCTACTCACAGACCGGCGGCCTCCACATCACCACCCACACGCTCGACGCCATTTGCGAGCTGTTTCCCATGTTCCGCCGCGTGCGCATGCTGCGCAACTGGGGCGGGATCGTCGACGTGACGCCGGACCGCTCGCCGATCCTGGGCAAGACGCCGGTGCCGGGCCTGTTCGTCAATTGCGGCTGGGGCACTGGCGGCTTCAAGGCGACGCCCGGCTCGGGCCACGTGTTCGCCCACACGGTGGCAACCGGCGAGCCGCACCCCATCGCCGCCCCCTTCACCATCGAGCGTTTCCACACCGGCCGGCTGATCGACGAAGCCGCCGCCGCCGCCGTCGCGCATTGAGGCCCTGATGCTGCTCGTCACTTGTCCCTATTGCGGCCCGCGGCCCGAGATTGAGTTCCGCAACATGGGTCACGCCCACATCGCCCGCCCGCCAATCACCTGCACGGACGCGGAGTGGGCGGAGTTTCTTTATATCCGCGACAATCCGAAGGGCTTGATCGCCGAGCGCTGGCGCCACGTGCACGGCTGCGCCCGCTTCTTCAACGCGGTGCGCGACACGGTCTCCGACAAGTTCGTCACCGTTTATAAGGTGGGTGACGCGAAGCCCGATATGGCCGCGCTGCGTGCCGAGCGCGAGGCGGCCCGATGAGCACGCAAAAGCCCAATTCCATGCGCACCGCGGCCGGTGGTCGGGTCAAGCGCGACCAGACGGTTGAGTTCACCTTTGATGGCCAGCGCTATCAGGGCGTCGCCGGTGATACGCTCGCCTCCGCCCTCATCGCCAATGGCGAGCACCTCGTCGGCCGGTCGTTTAAGTATCACCGCCCGCGCGGCATCATGACGGCCGGCGCTGAGGAGCCCAACGCGCTCGTCACCGTCACCCGCGACGCGGCCCGCCAGACGCCCAACCTGCGCGCCACGCAAGTTGATCTTTACGCGGGGCTCTCGGCGGTCTCGCAAAACCGCACCCCGTCGCTGCGGTTTGATATCGGCGCGGTCAATGACCTGCTCTCGCCGCTTTTCGTCGCCGGCTTTTACTACAAGACCTTCATGTGGCCGAAGGCGTTTTGGAAGTCGGTCTATGAGCCCAATATCCGCGCTGCCGCGGGGCTGGGCAAGGCCCCCGAGGCCGCTGACCCGGATCGCTATGTCACGCGCTATGTCCATTGCGACGTGCTGGTGATTGGCGCCGGCCCGGCCGGCCTTGCCGCCGCAGTCGCCGCCGCTGAATCGGGTGCCACGGTCATTCTGGCCGATGAGCAAGCGGAGCTCGGTGGCTCGCTGTTGTCCGATGTCACCTCGCGCATCGAGGGCCAGACGACGGCGCAGTGGATGAGCGACATCGTCATGAGCCTCGCGCTTAAGGAGAAGGTGACGCTCCTGCCGCGCACGACCGCGTTTGGCATGTTCTCCGACAACTTCGTCGCCCTGGCCGAGCGCATCACCGATCACGTGGCCAATCCGGACCCGCGCGTGCCGCGCGAGCGGCTGTGGCAGGTGCGCGCCAAACAGGTCGTGTTGGCGACCGGCGCTATCGAGCGGCCGCTGACCTTCCCCGAGAATGACCGCCCCGGCATTTTGATGGCCGAGGCCGCCCGCATTTACGCCAACCGCTATGGCGCCAAGGTCGGCAACCGCGTGGTTGTGTTCACCGCCACCGACAGCGCCTATCGCGCGGCGGCGGATCTGAAGGCACACGGCGTCGACATCGCACTGGTGGCGGATTTGCGCCACCAGGTGAGCGACGCCGCGCTCGCGCTGGCCGCATCCGCCGGCATCCCCGTGGCGCCTAGCCGCACGGTTGTGGGCACCAAAGGGCGCCTGCGCGTCCATTCCGCCGAGATCGGCACCGTGCGCGCCGATGGCTCGGTGGTGCCGGGCGCCAGCGATGTGATTGCCTGCGATGCCGTGCTGATGTCGGCCGGCTGGACGCCGAATGTGAGCCTGTTCTCGCAGTCGCGCGGCAAGCTGGCCTTCGACGCCGACACCCGCTCATTCTTGCCCGGTCGGGCCCACGAGCCGCAGCGCTCGGCAGGCGCTTGCCGGGGCGTGTTCGGCCTGTCGGCGGTGATTGAGGATGGCTATCGCGCCGGGCTTGAGGCGGCTCGTGATGCCGGTGGGCGCGCGCTGGGGGCGAAGCAGTTTGCCACCTCCGACGAGGCGCCCCATGGCGGCGGCCACTTGGGCGCCGTGCCGCACAATCGCGATGCCTCCACCGTGAAGGCGTTTGTCGATTTCCAGCACGATGTCACCGCCAAGGACATCAAGCTCGCCACCCGCGAGGGCTTCCAGTCGATCGAGCACGTCAAGCGCTTCACCACCACCGGCATGGCGACCGACCAGGGCAAGACGTCCAACATGAACGCGCTGGCGATCGCCGCCGGCGCGCTCGACAAGGCGATCCCGCAGGTCGGTCTCACCACCTTCCGCATGCCCTACACGCCGACCACCTTCGGCATCTTCGCCGGCACCGCGCGCGGCGATTTGTTCGATCCCATCCGCAAGACGCCGACCCATGCCTGGGCGCAGGCGAACGGCGCGGTGTTTGAAAACGTCGCCATGTGGAAGCGCGCCTGGTTCTTCCCGCGTGCTGGTGAGGACATGCACAAGGCCGTTGACCGCGAGTGCGTCACGGTGCGCTCCAGCGTGGGCGTGTTCGACGCCGCCACGCTCGGCAAGATCGAGATTGTCGGCCCCGACGCGGCCGAGTTCCTGGAGCGCATGTATGTCAACCCGTGGAAGAAGT
>CALSBD010000455.1:0-3395 GCA_943373055.1 Rhizobium sp. Q54 | reverse complement strand
CACGGGCTCGATCGCTGCCCAAAAGGTGGCGAACGGGGTGGTTGCTCGCGTGCCATCGGGTGCTTGGGTGACGCGCTCCAGGCTGATGCGATGGCGCATCTGGCCGAGCGGGAGACGACCGCGCTTCATCTCACGCCACCCGCAAGATGCGGTAAGGCGCGATCAGCGCTTCCACCGCGTCGGGGATGTCGCTGACCAGTGCCGCACCCAGGCCATCGCGCCCCTCGTACCAACGGGTGACAAGCATCATGAGCGCTTGCCGGACCGGCTGGGGTACATCGAGCCCTGAGAGCCCGTAGCCGGCCGTCACCTCGATTTCGATCCCGTTGATGGACCGCACCGTGGTGGCAAGTGCTGGTGCTTTCAGCATCAGGCGGCTTGGGGTGCCAATCAGATCAGCGAGATAGTCCGCGGCAACCAGATCGCGCGGCGAACCGTCGGCGGCATAGACGGTGACGCGATCAACCGAGATGAGCGGGGCGACGGACAGCCGAATGGTCCCGTCGGCCGGCCAGGTGTCGCGGTAAAGCCGCCAGCCTTGCGCCACGAATACTCGGCGCGAGGTCGATTCCAGGTGCACGCGCGCCGCCACGATCAACGCGGAGATCAGCTCGTCATCGGTCGAATGTTCGATCTTCAGCTGCGCCTTCGCCTCGGCGAGCGTGATGGGCTCCAGCACCGGCGGGCGGATCAAGAGGGCCGTCATGGGCGATCTCCACGGGAGGCAATGAAACGGGGGCAATCAAAGGCCCGCGCCCGGCGGCGGGGGTCGGGCGCAAGAGCGCCGGGCGCGGGTGGTGATCCCTGGCGGGGAGGAGACGCCCGGGGATCGGATCCGGTCGGCCAGAGGGGGCGCCGGCCGGATCAACCTGTGTCACACGTCAGGAGACGCCAAACTTCAGGGTCTTGATGGCATCGAAGTCCTGCACCCCGCCGCCCACGCGCTTGGTGGTGTAGAACAGCACGTACGGCTTGGAGGAGTAGGGATCGCGCAGCACCCGCACCCCCAGGCGATCCACCACGAGGTAGCCGCGGTTGAAGTCGCCGAACGCGATGGCGTGGCTGTTGGCCGCGATTACGGGCATGTCCTCCGCCTCGACGAGGGGGAAGTTCATCAAGGTGGCCGGCTGGCCCACCGCGGACGGCGGCGCCCACAGATAGTTGCCGTCCGCATCCTTGAGCTTGCGGATCTCGGCTTGCGTCTTGCGGTTCATGACGAACGACGCGTTCTGTCGGTAGCCCGCTTTCAGCGTGTAGACGAGGTCAATGAGCTTGTCAGACGGGTTGGACGCCGGCAACGCGCCGGCGACACCGGTGGCGAGATAGCCGATTTTGGTCCACGCCCAGCTCGCTTCGGCCACCATGTCATAGGCGAGGAAGCCCTTGGGCTTGTTGATGCCATCGCCATTGACGAACGCGGCGCCCTCCTGTTCGGCGAAGGCCTGCTCGACCTCCTCGGCGATCCACTGGTCGATACTGACGGCGGCATCGTCGAGCAGCGTCGCGGTGGCCGCGGGCATGGCGTAGAGCTCCATGGCCGGGAAGGCGAGTTCGGCGAGCACGGGGCTGTCGGTCTGCGGTCGGGCGGCGGTCTCCCCCACCCACCCGGTCGCCGGGCCGGTCACGGAGAACGGCTTTTTGTAGACCGCCGAGGTCACCTGCCGATTGCCAGCAATGGTGCGGATCGGCGAAGCCTTCGACAGACGCCGCAGGATTTCGGTCTCGGTTTCCGTCGGCACCAAATAGCCGCCATCGGGGCCGGAGCCTTGCGAGAGCGCCTTTTCTTCCAGGCGCTTCAGGCCCTGCTCAGCGCCACCGCGCACATAGGCTTCAAACGCCGCCTTATGCTCGTGAACGACCGGCACCGCCGACACGCCCAGACCCGGGCGCGCCTGGCGCAACGTCCACTGATCAAACAGCCGCTTGTGCTCATCGAGCGCGGCGCCGATCCGGTCGAGCTTGTCGGTGGCGATGGGATCAAGCCCCACGCGCTTCTCCATTTCCTGCAAGCGCTGGTCATTGTGCGACTTATCGGCCTCGAAGGTGCGCATGAACTCGTCGAAGGCGGCGGCGACATCAACCGAGGGGTCAATCGTCGCGTTGGCGCGCGCGGCAAGGCTCTTCGCCTCCGGGGCAGGCCGGAGGGCGGGGGACGGCGTGTCAGTCATGGGATGTCCTCAGCTGTTATGGGACGGGGGCAGATGCGCCATCAGCCGCGCTGTGGCGGCGCGGATGGCGGTGACAAGCCGGTTGGTCGTGCCGGCGGTCTTGACGGCCACGACGCGCGCGGCCGGCAACATGGGAAAGGTGACAACCGAGATCTCCCACAGGTCGACCTCGATCAGCCGGCGTGCGCCGCCGTGGGCATCGGCCCGGCTCTTGACGGCGCGAAAGCCGATGGACAGCCCATCGAGCACCCCTTCACGCATGAGGGCGTGTACCTCGCGGGCGCGGGCGACTTCCGGCAACAGGCGCCCTTTCACGAACAGGCCGCGCTGGTCCTCGCGGATTTCCAGCCAGCGGCCAATCGGCTCGTTGGGGTCGTGCTGATAAAGAAGCTTCACGCCCTCCACGCCGGTGCGCCCGAGCGAACGCGCGAACGCGCCGGGCTCGACCACATCGTTGCCCAGGTCACGGGCGCCAAACACGGAGGCGTAGCCAGCGAACGTGCCGTCGGCATCCAGCACGGCGAGTTCGGCCGCGCGGTATTTGCGCTCCAACAGCGGTTCACTCATGGCCGCCTCCGTGCACGCTCGATCACACGGCGCGCCAGAAGCGCCGCGAACCGACTGAAGACAGGGGTGGGATCGCGCGAGGCGGGCACCTCGACGAACAGGCCAATCAATCGAGACATGGCGAACTCCTTTTGCATTCGGGCCGCGCGACCGCGTCACTCGCCATCGATGAGGTGGTTGAGGCGGGCGATTTCGTTGATGAAGGCGTCAAACCGCTTGGCGGCGGCGACCCATTCTTTGAGGGCGAACAGCAACAGCCCGGTCGCCGACGACGCCCACAAAGCGAGCGCCAAGTGGCCGAGGTCGCCGCGCCGGGCGATCAGATCAATCACGGGATCCATGGGAGGCCTCGCGCGCGCCATAGCCCACCGCTTGGCGCTTTTCATCGTCGGAAAGGAACGACGCCGCGCCCACGCGCGACCACAGCGCCTCGCGCTCGGAGGCAAGTGCGTCGACCCGGTCGGTATCAAAGCCGAGCCGCACGCCCGGATAGGCCGGCTCCAGCCAGTGCGACAAAGCCGCGGCCGTGCGGGACACCAAAGGCAAGACCGTCAACCGCCACAGGGCGCGGTGGGCCTCGGCATAGTTGGCGAAGGTATTGTCGCCGGGGATGCCCAGGAGCATGGGCGGCACGCCGAAGGCAAGCGCGATCTCACGCGC
>CALSBD010000454.1:0-3396 GCA_943373055.1 Rhizobium sp. Q54 | reverse complement strand
GGCACCGTGTTGCAGGTCTTGCAGCCCGGCTTCACCATCGCCGACCGCGTCCTGCGCCCGGCCTTGGTCGGCGTCTCCAAGGGCGGCCCCAAGGCCCCTGCCGAACCGGTCGGCGTCGACAAGACGGTGTGAGGCGGCCCGTGTGGATTACGGACGCCTATCACGCATGAGGCCTTGTCTCCCTGTCCCACTGGCTCAACCCGAGAGAGACAGGGAGATCGGGCGTCCGGATACAAACCGTTGATGTCACACCCAAAGCTTACGCCTCGCGCGGCTTTGACATCAACCCGACCGCAAGCCGTACGCCACCCGAGTCGCTCCAAGCGGGACCCATCAGGCATTCCCTTTTGCCTCTTCCCTCGCGATGCCGGGCGCGCCATGGTGCAGCCAGTTTCGGAGGATGATCATGTTCCCAGCGCGCCGCACCCTTTACGCCCCCATCGACCCCTATCGGACCGGGCGGCTGAAGGTGTCTGATTTGCACGAGATCTATTTCGAGGAATCGGGCAACCCGGACGGCAAGCCGATCATCATGGTCCATGGTGGGCCCGGCGGCGGGTCGAACCCGACCATGCGGCGCTATCATGATCCCAAGCGCTATCGCATCGTGGTGTTCGATCAGCGCGGCTGTGGCCGGTCAACGCCGCACGCGGAGCTGCGCGAAAACACCACCTGGGATCTCGTGGCCGACATGGAGCGGATCCGCACACACTTAGGCATTGAGCGCTGGCAGGTGGTCGGCGGCTCGTGGGGCTCCACCTTGTCGCTCGCCTACGCGCAGACCCATCCAGACCGGGTGAGCGAACTCATTTTGCGCGGCATCTTCACCCTGCGGCGCAAGGAGCTTCTGTGGTTTTATCAGTCGGGCGCCGACCACATCTATCCCGACAGCTTTAAGCCCTATCGCGAGCACATCCCGCTCGACGAGCGCCACGACATGATCGCGGCGTATTATCGCCGGCTCACCGATCCCGATCCGGCCGTGCAGTTGGAAGCGGCGAAGCGGTGGAGCGTGTGGGAAGGCTCGACCCTGTCGCTGATCCCCGACCCGGCCCGTGTGGCCGCGTTCGGCGACCCGCATTATGCCATTGCGTTCGCGCGGATCGAGTGCCACTACTTCATGAACCGCGGGTTCTTTGACACCGACGACCAGCTGATCGCCAATGCGCCGCGCCTCAAGGACATCCCCGGCGTGATCGTGCACGGCCGCTACGATATGTGCACGCCGGTGTTCATCGCATTTGATCTGCACGAGCGCTGGCCTGAGGCCGAGCTCAAGGTGGTTGCCGATGCGGGCCACGCCATGACCGAGCCCGGCATCATCCACGAGATCATCCTTGCCACCGAGCGCTTCGCGTCGCGGCCGGCCTGATCAGCGCCGAAAGGCCGCCACCAAAGTCGGCAGCCGCCAGGCAAACCAGGCGGCGCCCACCACATTGCCCAAGATGAACAACGCCACCACCCAGCCCACCGCCTTGAGCGGCGGCTCGACGAGGGCAATCAACACCGCGAGCACGGCGAAGCCGAGATAAAGGTCAATGAGCGAGACCAGGCCCCATGGCATGGCGCCGATCTGAGCAAAGCTTGCAAGAAAATCCGCCGACATGGCCGCGTAGAGGATCGACGCGAACAGGATAGCGACGCCAACACCAAGCAACACTCGCAACGCGACAATCACGCGCTCTCTCCTCAAATCGGCGATCCCGCCACGCGGGCCCTTCATTCGAACAGCACGACCGCCCGTCCCGGTGTGGCCCCGTGGACGGCCGGCCTTGCCCCCTTCGGATCCAGCCTCGAGGCGCCACAACCGGACCGGTTGGTCGTTTGCGGATGCCCCTAGGAGCGGGATGCGACCCACCGGAGACGCATTCCACGCCTATGACTGTGTCGTCGCACGCCTTTGCGAAAAACCGGTCCCCGGGTTTTCGCAGCCTGCTCCAAGCGAGTTGGGAACCCGGGTCCGCCGCGATCTCAACCACATCAAGTATACGACCCGTCGCCCGTGAAGGTTCACCAGGTTCGATCGCTATTCCTCAATGCCCATCACATCAGGCGTTTCCCACGCCAGATGCTGGCCGCCGTCAAGGGCGATCATCTGTCCGGTGATCGACGTGGCATCGACAATGAAGCGCACCGTGCGGCCAAACTCGCTTAAGTCGGGCCCATGACCCAACAGCGTGGCGGCTTCCTGCTTGGCGAAGTCCGCCGCCGATTGACGCACATTGGCCAGAGTGGGGCCTGGACCAATTGCGTTGACGCGCACGTGCGGCGCGAACGCTTGCGCCATGGTGCGGGTCGCCGCCCACAGGGCTGTCTTGGACAATGTGTAGGAGAAGAACTGCGGCGTCAGCTTCCACACCCGTTGGTCAACGAGATGGATGATATTGCCCGCCTCGCGCTTAGGCCGCTGCGCCGCGAACGCCTGACCCAAAAGGGTGGGCGCCAACACGTTGATGCGCATGTGCTTTTCAAACAGCGCGGCGGTCATGTCGCCCGCCTCGTCTTTTTCAAACAGCGAGGCGTTGTTGATGAGAAGCGTCAACGGGCCGATGGCGTGTGCGGCGGCCGGCACCACCTCGGCGATATGGTCAGGATCGTTGAGATCGGCTTCCACAACAGCCGCCGTGCCGCCCTTCATGATGATCTCATGGGCGAGCGCTTCGGCTTCGAACCGCGACGAGTTGCAATGGATGGCCACGGACCAGCCATGCTCCACGAGGTCAAGGGCAATGGCGCGACCAATGCGGCGCGCGCCGCCCGTGACGAGCGCGGTCTTGATGTTTTGAACCATGAGGACATCCCGGTGGGGTCAAAGGAGGGTACTCACCCTCTACGCGCCCCCCACCGGATCGGACCAACCGCGACACGGCCCAAGGGGCGCCGTCGCCGGGCCTGGTCCATCACAAGAAAATGACCAAGCAGGTCCGGTAATCCTCACGCCTTAACGCGCGTCGCCTCGAACGAGGGGACCCGCGCGGCAAACCGGTCAAGCCACGCGACAAGTGTGGGATGAGCCTCGCGCCAGCTGCCGGGGAAGCGCAAATCAAGATAGCCCAGCGCCGCGGCGATCGCGATCGTGCCCACGTCAATCACATCAGAGGGCGGGGCTGCCTCCAGATGAGCCAAGCAGCGCTCGACCTTGCCGGCTTGATGCTGGTCCCAATCCGCTGAGCGCTTGTCTTCCGGGCGGAAGCGTTCCTCATACACACGCAGGATGGCCGCGTCGCAAATCCCATCGCCCAGCGCCTGCATCTTCAACGCAGCGATCCGCGCCATCGGATCGGTCGGCAGCAGCCGGCCGCCGCCGGCGAGATGGTCGAGATACTCGATGATGACGCGGCTATCATAAAGCGTATGGCCATCTTCAAGGATCAAGCAGGGAATCTTGCCCAGCGG
>CALSBD010000453.1:0-3403 GCA_943373055.1 Rhizobium sp. Q54 | reverse complement strand
AGTTGCCCTTGAAGCGATAGATCGCGAGCGCAAAGCCGGTGAGGCAGGACAGCGCGACGGCGCCGATCATGGTGGGGATCGTGACCTTGAACGAGTTCAATATGTACTGGCCAATCGGGCTATCGCGAAACACCGCCGTGTAGTTCTCAACGCCGGCGAACGACGACGGAATGCCGAAATAATTGCCCGCCGTCAGGTCTGACGCCGGGCGCACCGAGGTGACAGCGACGCCGATCAACGGCAACAGCCAGATCACCAACGCGATGGGCAGGAAGATCTTGTAGGCGAGCGCGACGCCGGGGCCGGCTTTCTGGATCGGGGTGGGAAACATCAGCGCACCCTCTCATTGGCCAGCATGCGGACGATGAAGACGCTGATGAACACCATCATGATGGCGAACAGGACGACCGCGATGGCCGCGCCATAGCCCATGCGGTAGCCGTATTCGGACAGCGCCTGCTCATACATGTAAAACGACAGCACGCGGGTGGAGCCGAACGGGCCGCCATCGGTCATGATCGACACGAGGTCAAACGAGCGCAGGGCGCCAATGACGGTCACCACCATGGCGATGAAGGTGGCTGGCCGCAGCTGCGGTAGCACGATGTGCCACAGCATCCGCCAACCCTTGGCGCCATCCATGCGCGCGGCCTCGATTTGCTCCGGGTTGATGTTGTTGAGACCGGTCAAATACAAAATCATGCAATAGGCGATCTGTGGCCACAGGCCTGCGGCAATGATGCCGTAGGTCGCCAGGCGATCATCAGCCAGGAGTGCGACACCGTCGCCGGTGACGAATTCGATCGCCTTGTAGAACAGGCCGAAATTCGGCGCGTAAAACCACGAGAAGATCAGCCCGACCACCACCTGACTGATCACGAACGGAAAGAAAAACAGCGACTTGACGAGCCGGATACCAAACACCGTTTGATTGAGAAACAACGCCACGAAGAGACCGGCCGGCAGGGCCAGCATGTAAAGGACGAGCCACAAAACGTTGTTCCACAGCGACGTATAAAACGCGTCGTCACTCAACAGCTCGACGTAATTGCCAAGACCGATCCAGGTCATCTCGCCCAGGCCGTCCCAGTCGTAGAATGAAATCCAAATCGACTCGAAGATCGGCAGGATGACGTAAATGAGGAACATCGCCATGCCGGGCGCCAAGAACAGCCATGGCGCAATGCGCCGCTGGTTCCAGCGCGACATGTGAGGCGGTGAGGCGGTGGGGCTCGCTTCGCTCAAGGCACGGCTCCGGTCTGGCGCGGGACGGGGCGCGGGGGACGATGGGCTTGCGCGGGTCCAGTGTGCGGGCGCGGAAAGCCGGGCGGCTTTGGACCGCCCGACCCTCATCGTGACGTCTTGGGAGAAAACCCCGGTGCGGGCGTCTGTCAGGACGAAGCCCGCGCCGGGGACGACCTCACTTGTAGATGCGCTGGCGCGCCTTCTCGAGGCGATCGAGGATGCGGTCGAGGTTCTCAGGCTTCACCATGAACTCCTGGAAACCTTCCATGCCGACCTTGGCCATTTCGGCCGGCGCGTCGCGGTCATAGAACTGAGCAAGCGCATAGGCGCTCGACAGCATGGCGAAGCCCTGCTCCAGGAACGGATCGGCAGGCTTCGACGACTTGTTGTTGACCGGCAGCTGCTTGAGCGTGGCGTTGATCTGGGTCTGCACGTCCGCACGGCCCATGAAGGCGAGGAACTTCTTTGCGTTCTCGACGTTCTTGGCCTTGGCGGGGATGTGCAGCGTATCAGTCGGCGCCTCTTCGGCCATCGGGATCCCGGGGGTGATGGCCGGGAACTGGAAGAAGCCGAGGGTGGCGTCGGTGAGGCCGGCTTCCTTCAAGGGCGCGACAATGAAGTTGCCCATCAGGTACATGGCGGCCTTGCCCTGCACGAGCTGCGGCATGGCGTCCTGCCAGTCGAGCGCGGCGTGGTTTTCCAGGAAGTAGCCCGCCTTGACGAGCTCGCCCCACTTGTCGAACACGGCGCGCACGCGCGGGTCGGTGTAGGGCACCTTGCCGGCGGTCAGGTCCATGTGGAACTCATAGCCGTTGACGCGCAGGTTGAGGTAGTCAAACCACCCGCCCGTCGGCCACAACGCCTTGGTGCCGATCGCGAAGGGGGTGATACCGGCGGCCTTCAGCTTGGCAGACGCGGCGACCAGCTCGGCCCACGTCTTCGGCACGGCGATGCCGTTCGCCTGGAAGATATCCTTCCGGTAATAAATGCCCCACTGATAGTAGGTATAGGGCACGCCCCACTGCTTGCCACCAATGGTCATCGACGCCTTGGCGGACTTGAGCGTATCGGCCCAGCCTTCCTTGGCCCACACGTCCGACACGTCCATGAACAGGTTCGCCGACACGAACGGAGCCATGCGGTTGCCGGCATACCAAGCGGCGATGTCGGGGGCGTCGGCGGTCAGGAAATTGCGGATGGCGGACTTGTAGCCTTCGTGGTCGAAGACGTTCCACTTCACGTTAATGCCCGGGTTTTCCTTCTTGAAGGCCTCGATGGCCTCCTCGAACGCCTTCTTGGGCGCCGGGTCGGACGTGTCGGTGTTGATGATGAGGTCGCTGGCGAGCGCGCTCGACAGCATCATGGACGCGCCGAGGGCGAACCCGGCGAGGGCTTTGAAAGCGTTCATGGTCTCTCTTCCTCCCAAGGACCGCTTTCTCAATGGCAAAGCGCACCGAAGCGGGCCTTGGCACAGGAGCGGTCTCACGCGGCCCCGCCGCGCGAGACATCGGGTCCGATGGGCGAAGGATGCGGCCAGCGCCCCCGCGCCGCTACCGAGATTGACACGTGATTTTCCGGGATCCTAAGATTGGCGTCGAAATTGACGAGGGCGCCCACCGCAACCGGCCTGCCGGCGCGGACACAAGGATCGCCCCGATCCGTGGGAGGAGACAGGCCGATGTCGACGCCTATTGTGTCGGGATTGGGGGAAAAGCCGCGCGATCCCCATCGCCAACCGGTGCCGCCGCGCGATTCCACGACGGTGGTGTTCGACGACCACCGGTTTTGTGTCGGCCGCGAGCTGGATGTCGGCGTCATGGCCGCGCCGCACCGGCATTCCCAAATCGAGATCAATTTTATCCTCAACGGCGATGTCACCTACTGGTTCGACGGTCAGGAGACGCGGCTTCAAACGGGTGACCTCGCCTTGTTCTGGGGCATGGTGCCGCACAGGACCATCGCCTGCGCGCCGGGCACGCGGTTCGTGTGTCTTTATGTGCCGCTTGGCGTGTTCTTGTCGGCGCGGGTGAGTGATCGGTTTCGATCCGCCGTGTTGTTTGGGTCCATGCTGGTGGGCGCGCGGCCGCTGATCTCCGACCTGCCGAACTTCAGCCGCTGGCGGGAGGATCTCCTGTCCGAGGATCGCGCCCTCAATGAT
>CALSBD010000452.1:0-3414 GCA_943373055.1 Rhizobium sp. Q54 | reverse complement strand
GACGCGGGGCTCAGCGACGTTAAGGTGATCTTCCGCCAGGTGCCGAAGGTGCCCGGCGGGCGCCACTTCGGCTCGCGCATCGTGCAGGCTGCAGACGGGCATTTGTTCATCACCACCGGCGACCGGGGCAATCCGTCGTTCGTGCAGTCGATGACGTCGACCATCGGCAAGGTGATCCGCATCGCGCCCGATGGCAGCGTGCCCAAAGACAACCCGTTCGTGGGACGAGGCGACGCCCGGCCGGAGATCTGGTCGCTGGGTCACCGCAACGCTCAAGGCGCGACGCTGCATCCCACCACCGGCCGCCTGTGGCTGCATGAACACGGCGCGCGCGGTGGCGACGAGGTGAACGTGCCGCAAGCCGGCAAGAACTATGGCTGGCCGGTGATCACGCTGGGCGTGGATTATTCGGGCGCCAAGATCGGCGAGGGCCGCGCCAAGGAAGGTCTGGAGCAGCCGATCCACTCTTGGACCCCGTCGATCGCCCCCTCCGGCATGGCATTCGCCACCCACCCGTCGTTTGGCGATTGGCAAGGTGACCTGTTCGTCGGCGCGCTCGCCGGCGCCCGCCTGATGCGCCTTGAGGTCGAGGGCGAGCGCGTGGTGCGCGAGGAGGCGCTGCTGACGGATCTGGGCGAGCGCATCCGCGATGTGCGCCAGGGCCCAGACGGTGCGCTCTATCTGCTCACCGATGGCGCGGGCGGGCAGCTGTTGCGCCTGACGAAAAAGGCGCCGTGAGGCCAGTTACCCGATCACTCAATCGTTTAATTGCGTCTCCTGAATGATTGACCTAGCGTAGCGTCTAACGGGCGGCGAGGCGGAAAACCGCGGGATCAAGGCCCGCGACAGGTCGCGGTGGTGGCTCGCTCTTGAGACACCGCGACTGAGAGGGCCCGCCTTGTCATCCCACAGTCCGACGCACCCATCCCCTGGCGAGATTCGCGCAGCCTTGGCGGGTGTTCTGGCGTCGTCGGATTTTCAGGCCTCGTCGCAGCTGTCCCAGTTCCTCACCTACATCGTCGAGCAGACGCTCAAGGGCGAGACGGACACCATCAAGGGCTACACCATCGCCGTGGAGGCGCTGGGGCGGTCAGCGAATTTCGATCCGCAGCTGGATCCGATTGTGCGCGTGGAAGCCACCCGCCTGCGCCGCGCGCTGGCCGCCTATTTCGCCGGCCAAGGGCGGGACGATCCCTGGATCATCTCGATCCCCAAGGGCAGCTACATCCCGCAGTTTTCCCGCGCGGCCGCGGCTGCCGATCTGCCCGGACCGAGCACGAGTCCGATGCGGCCCGACCTTCTCGACACGGGCTCGCAAGCGGCGCGAACGCCACCGGTTTCACCGCCGTCTCCCCCGGTTCAACCCGCCGCGCCCGCTGCCGCGCCACGACCGGGGTTTAGTCTTCGCGCGCTGGTCGCCGTGACGCTGAGCGCGGCGGTGCTGGCCGTTGGCGTCATGGGCGTGGCGCTTTACCTTTTGGGTGTTTTGCCGGTGAACCAGGCACCGGCCCGGGTCGATATCTTCGCCGCCCACGTCCCCACGGTGGAGGTGGCACGCTTCGATGGCGATGTGCCGGGCGCCTCCGACGTCACCACCTTCGCCAATGGGCTGCGATCCGCGCTCTCGCTGTTTGACGAGCTGCGCGTCGTGATCGATCCCGGCCAACCGCCCGATTACCGCATGACCGGGTCGATCAACGCCAACGCGTCGGACCTCACCGTGGAAGCCAGGCTGGTGCATGTGGCGACGGGCGAGATCGTGTGGTCGGCCCGGCAGCGCGAATTCGTCGGGCTATTGACCCGCGACGCGTTGGCCGCCGGCCTGCAGCGCCAGTTCGCCACTGCGATCGCCCAACCCTATGGCGTGATCTACAGCCATTTGATGCGCCGGCTCCTTAATGCCAACAGCCTGGCTGCAAGCCATCAGTTCGATCAGCACTATGCGTGCCTACTCAAGACGTTTGAGTATTGGCGGGTGTTCACCGCCGCCATGCACGCCATGGCGCGCGGGTGTCTGGAGGATCTTACCGTCAAGACGCCAGGCTTCGCCGAAGCACACGCGCTGTTGACATTTATGTATTTGGATGAATACCGGTTCGACTACAATCCGGTGGTCGGCGCACCCGCGCCGCTTGATCGCGCGCTCGCCTCGGCGCGGCGCGGGGTGCAGTTGGCGCCGACCAGCACGCGCGCCCTGCAGGCACTGATTGGCGCGCTTTATGTGCGCGGCCAGTTCAAGGACGCCCGCGCGCTCATCACCACCGTCATTGAGCGCAATCCGCTCGATACCGACATGCTGGCCGACATGGGCGCCAAGCTCATTGTCATGGGCGAGGATGCGATGGGGGCGAAGCTGTTGGCGCAAGCGGCCACCGCGCATCCCTCGCCACCACCGTGGCATGAGTTCTTCTCGTTCCTGTCGTTGTGGTATCGCGGCGACGATGCCGGCGCGGCACGCCATGCGGTGCGCATCGACGCCCCTGAGTATCTCTTGGGTCTAACAGCCAAGCTGATCGCTGCTGACGCGTTGGGCAATCAGGAAGAGCGTACGCTGCTCATTGAGACCATCACGCGGATGGCGCCCGATTTTGCCGCCAATCCGGTGCCGCTGTTGTTGCGCAACATGCCCGACGCCGATCTCGTGGGCGCCTATGTGCGCGACCTACGCAAGGCGGGCTTGCCGGTGCGTCCCGACGTCGCCCGGTTGACCGCGCCCGTGCCCTGAACTCACCGCAATCAGCGCCAACACCCATGGCGCCGCCGCGCGAACTTCGCTAAAGCGGGGCGCTTTCGGTCTTGCCCTCCCACTCCCACGCGGCCACCCCCATGTCGTTTCTCACCGTCTATTGGCGCGCCATGCGTCTTCTGGGGTCCGAGGCCCGCTTGGCCGTCTGGGTCGCCGTTGCGGGCGCCATCCTGGCGATCTTGCAGTTTGCCGAGCCAATCTTGTTCGGCCGGGTGGTCGACGCCCTCTCCAAGGGCGAGACGGCGCTGCATCTGGTGGGCTGGTGGGCGCTGTTCGGATTTCTTTCCGTCGCGGCTGGGGTATTCGTGGCATTGCAAGCGGACCGGTTGGCGCATCGGCGCCGGCTTGCCGCCATGCGACGCTTCTTCGAGCACGTGGTCGCGCTGCCGGCGGCCTATCACTCCGACGCGCAATCGGGCCGGTTGATCGGCATCATGCTGAAAGGCTCCGACACGCTGTTCGGCATCTGGCTGTCGGCGTTTCGCGAGCAGATCACCGCCACCGTCTCGCTCATCGTGCTGTTGCCGGTGGCCTTCGCCATGAATTGGCGGATGGCGCTGTTGTTGATGGCGCTGATGATCGGCTACGTCGCGCTCAATGCGCTCGTCATGCGCAAGACCCATGTCGGGCAGGCGCAAGCGACCGAATATCATGTCGCCTTGGCGGGC
>CALSBD010000451.1:0-3414 GCA_943373055.1 Rhizobium sp. Q54 | reverse complement strand
ACACGAACAGCGACAGCGCGCCCCCGACCCCGCGCCAAAACAGCTGCGTCCACGGATCCACCGGCACGAGCCGGACGAACAACCCCGCCGAACTCCACGACAAGGTGGACGCCAGGATCAAAATGAGGCCGACGACTTCGGGGGACTGGCGATGGGACATCATCAAGTGGGCCTCAAAAGGCCTCCGCGGCCCCGTCTTGATCCCTACCGCGACCCGTTTGGTTTTGCATCTCCTGCAAACCACCATGGACCTCGGCCCGTTGACTGATAGTGTCTGATCGAAAAGAGCGCCGAAGCAGCCGAGGGAGACGCGCGACCGTGACCATGGACATCGCCACCCGGGTCTATAACCACACCTTCAAGATTGACCCGATCATCCGGTCGGTGCTCGACACGGACTTCTATAAGCTTTTGATGGCGCAGATGATTTTCAAGCTGCATCGAGAGCGACGGGTCACCTTTGGCGTGGTCAATCGCTCTCGCACGGTGCGGCTGGCCGATGTCATCGACGAGCGCGAGCTGCGCGAACAGCTCGACCACGCCCGCACGGTCGGCCTCACCAAGGGCGAGGAAATCTGGCTCACCGGCAATACCTTCTATGGCCGCAAGCAGATTTTCGAGCCCGCCTTCGTCGATTGGCTCCGCGCGTTCCGGCTGCCCGATTACGATTTGCGCCGCTTGCCGGATGGCCAGTTCGAATTGCATTTCGACGGCCCGTGGGTGGAGACCACCATGTGGGAGGTGCCCGCCCTCGCCATCTTGAACGAGCTGAAGTCGCGCGCCGTCATGCGCCACATGGGGCGCTTCGAGCTGGACGTGCTGTATGCCCGCGCCAAGGCGAAGCTGTGGGAGAAGGTGGAGCGGCTACGCCATCTCGCTGCCGAGGGACCGCTCAAGGTCGGCGACTTCGGCACCCGCCGTCGCCACGGCTTCCTGTGGCAGCAGTGGGCGGTTTCGGCCTTGAAGGACGGCCTGGGCGAGGAGGTCTTTACCGGCACGTCGAACGTGCTGCTCGCCATGCGGCTTGATACCGAGGCGATCGGCACCAATGCACACGAGCTGCCCATGGTCTATGCCGCGCTGGCCAACACCGACGAGGAGCTGCGCGAAGCGCCCTATAAGGTGCTGCGCGACTGGGAGAGCTGCTACTCCGGCAACCTGTTGATCGTGTTGCCCGACGCGTTCGGCACCACCGCGTTCCGGCGCGACGCGCCCGAGTGGGTCGCCGATTGGACCGGCGCGCGCCCCGACTCCAAGCCACCCATTGAGGGCACGCGCGAGTGGATCGCCTGGTGGCACGCGAAGGGACGCAATCCGAAGGACAAGCTGATCATCCTGTCGGACGGTCTCGACGTCGACACCATCGAAAGCTCGATCCGAGCCTTGCGCGGCGATGTGCGGTTGGCGGTTGGCTGGGGCACCAAGCTGACCAATGATTTCCGCGGCTGCGCGCCCAACTCCGACGACGGCCTACTCGCGCCCATCTCGGTCGTCTGCAAGGTGATCGAGGCCGATGGCCGACCATGCGTGAAGATCTCCGACAACCCGGAAAAGGCGACGGGGCCGCAGGCCGAGATCGACCGCTATTTGCGTGTCTTCGGGTCCGTCGGCATGGCCCGCAACCCCGTTGAGGTGTAGGCCCTCAGGGCTGATCCGCGATCTTGACGTCGTCGCCCAATCGGTCCACCCATCGGCATCCCCCCAAACTTGTGAAGAGACCTGCCCATGCGCATCGAGACCGAGCCGAAACTTGACTTCAAGGACGTGCTGATCCGGCCCAAGCGGTCGACCTTGTCGTCGCGCGCCGACGTGCATGTTGAACGCACGTTTCCGTTCTTGCACGCCAAGGGTCAATGGACCGGCTTTCCGCTGATCGCCGCCAATATGGACGTGGTCGGCACCATGAACATGGCCCGCACATTGGCAACCCAGGGCGCCATGGTGGCGCTGCATAAGCACTATTCGGTTGAGGATTTGGCCGCGTTCTTCGCGTCCGACGAAACGGCGGGCGATGACAAGCGGCGCGTGGCCGACCACGCCTTCTATTCGCTGGGCACCACCGATGCCGACCACGACAAGCTCGCCGCGGTCAATGCGCGGGTGAAGATCACCAAAATCTGCCTCGATGTCGCCAACGGCTACACCGAAAAGTTTGTCGACACCGTCAAGCTGACGCGCGAGCGCCATCCCGACGCGGTGATCATGGCCGGCAATGTGGTGACCGGGGACATGACCGAAGCGCTCATCTTGGCCGGCGCCGATATCGTCAAGGTCGGCATCGGACCTGGCTCGGTGTGCACCACGCGTAAGATGACCGGCGTGGGCTACCCTCAGCTCTCCGCCATCATCGAGTGCGCGGACGCCGCCCATGGCCTTAAGGGCTGGGTGTGCGGCGATGGCGGCTGCACGGTGCCTGGCGATGTCGCCAAAGCCTATGGCGGCGGCGCCGACTTCGTGATGCTCGGCGGCATGCTCGCCGGCCACGACGAGTGCGAGGGCGACATCCGCTACGAGGAGCGCGACGGCGTGAAGGTGCCGGTCGCCATGGTGTTTTACGGCATGTCGTCGGACACGGCGATGAAGAAGTATGCCGGTGGCGTCGCCGCCTATCGCGCATCGGAAGGCAAGACCGTCGAGGTGCCGTACCGCGGGCCGGTGATCAACACGCTCGGCGAAATCATGGGCGGCGTGCGCTCCATGATGACCTATATCGGCGCCACCAAGCTCAAGGAGGTGCCCAAGCGCACCACCTTCATCATGGTGGGAGCTCAGATCAACACCGTATTCGGCAGTTAAAGCGTGATCCCAATAAGTGGAAACCGGTTATTGGGTAAAGATCACGCGCCACCATAGACTTAGACCTCACGGCCAACAAAAAACCCCGGCGCACCCGCCGGGGTTTTTCAGGTCGACATGGATCCCCAAAGCACCGCCCGAGGGCGGCGCTGGGCTCACATGCCAAAGCCCTTGAACTTGTCCTTGAAGCGCGAAATGCGGCCGCCGCGGTCCATCAGCTGCTGGGTGCCGCCGGTCCACGCCGGATGGGTCTTGGGATCGATGTCAAGGTTGAGCGTGTCGCCCGCCTTGCCATAGGTCGACCGGGTCCAATACTCGGTGCCATCGGTCATCACGACCTTGATGGCGTGGTAGTCGGGATGGATCTTCGCCTTCATGGGTCACTTCCCTGGATGGGGGGCACCGGCCTTGACCGGACCGCAAAACGAAAGCCGGCCCATCGCGCGGGACGGGCCGTTGTCGGGCGGGTGATTACCGCAAGCGCACGGGGAATACAAGCGAACCGGCTGCGAAAAACGCGCCTTTTTCACCCGGCTCGGCCAAACCACCTCGCCACCACCGCCTAAGGACACGCACCCTTCACCCATAAGCGGACTTGACCTAACTTGAATTGAACGA
>CALSBD010000450.1:0-3427 GCA_943373055.1 Rhizobium sp. Q54 | reverse complement strand
GAGGCGGTGTTTATCGCGCTCGTCCAGGCCGCACCCGACAAAGTCACGGCGGCGCCGGCCGGCTCGTCGGGCAATTTCGCGCTCGGCGGGGTCGATCCCGCCCGTGGCACCGGCTACGTGATGTATCAAATCTCCGGCGGCGGCTATGGGGGCAACATCGACCACGATGGCCTCACCAATGGGTGCTCGACCATCGGGATCTCCAAGACAGCGCCGGTTGAAGTGATGGAGCAGGCCTATCCGGTGCTGTTCAGGCGGTTTGCCTTGCGCGAGGGATCGGGCGGCGCGGGGCGCCATCGCGGCGGCTTTGGCGTCCACTACGAGGTGGAAGTGCTGCGCGGCGAGGCGCGCGCGTCGTTCGTGATGGATCATGGCCGGTTCGGCCCGCCAGGAGCGCTCGGCGGCCTGCCAGGGGCGGTCAATGTGGTGCGCGTCCATCGTGACGGCACGGTGATGACGCCCGAGCACCTCTCCAAGGATCAAGGCATCGCGCTCAAAGCAGGCGACCGCGTCGAGGTGATGACGCCTGGCGGCGGCGGTTACGGCCCGCCCGGCGAGCGCGATCGGGCGGCAATCGAGCGTGATATCGCTCGGGGCTATTACACGGCGGACGAAGCCGCGCGGCTTTGGGGCCCAGGAGGTGCATGATGCTATATGATCGCCCCGAAACCCTCGACGAGGCGCTCGCGATCCGCGCCAGCCGCGATGTGGCGGTGATCGCGGGCGGGACCGACATCTACCCAGCCGCGGTTGGCCGGCGCGCGTGGGGCGATCCCACCCACAAGGACATTCTTGATATCTCCCGGCTGAGCGCCCTGCGCGCCATCACGACGACGCCCGATCGGGTTCGGATCGGTGCATTGACGACCTGGACCGACCTCATTGAGACCCCGTTGCCCGCGCTGTTTGATGGGCTCAAGCACGCTGCGCGAACTGTGGGCGGCGCGCAGGTGCAAAACCGGGCGACGCTGGTTGGCAACCTCATGACCGCCTCGCCCGCGGGCGACGGCATTCCCCATTGGCTTGCCTTGGACGCCGAGGTGGTCGCCCTGAGCCGCGCGGGCGAGCGGCGCATCAAAGCGTCTGACTTCCTCACCGGCTATCGCGCCACGGCGCTCAGGCCCGATGAACTCGTCGTCGCGCTCGATGTGCCGCTCCCCGCAGGTGCGGCGCGGTCGACCTTTCTCAAGCTTGGTGCGCGGCGCTATCTGGTGATCTCGATCGCCATGGTCGCCGGCGTGATTGTGACGGATAGCGACGGGCGCATCACGTCGGCCCGCGTCGCGGTGGGTGCGTGCGGCCCGGTGGCGCGGCGATTGCCGAAGGTTGAATCCCTACTCCACGGCGCGCGCGTCGCTGACCCCCACGTAGGCGCGCTGACCGAGCGCATTGGGCCCGAGCATCTCGCCGACCTGACCCCCATTGATGACGTGCGCGCGTCAGCCAGCTATCGACGCGACGCGGCGCTGGCTCTCGTGCGCGATGCGGTGCGGGACCTCACGACCACGCCAACGCAAAGGGCTGCCTGATGCTGGACCGCGCGACCACCGTGTCCGTCGCCTTCACGCTCAACGGCGCCCCCGCCAGCGTGACGGCTCCTCCGTTCCAGCCGCTCTCGGAGACCTTGCGCGAGGGGCTGCGGCTTACGGGCACCAAGGTCGGCTGCGAGGCCGGCGACTGTGGCGCCTGCACCGTGCTCGTCGATGGGCGCCAGGCGTGCGCATGTCTGATCCCGACCGCCCAAGTGGACGGCGCTTGGGTCGAGACCATCGAAGGGGACGGCCCGAGCGAGCTGACCCGACGCCTGAAAGATGCCTTCTTGGCCCACGGTGCCGCCCAGTGCGGCATCTGTACGCCGGGCATGATCATGGCAAGCGTGGACTACCTGTCGCGCGCGCCGGTGGCCTCGCGGGCGGGGGTCGAGGATGCGCTCGGCGGGGTTTTGTGCCGCTGCACGGGCTATCAAAAAATCATCGACGCGGTGCTCGCCGTTGCGTCCGGTGCGCAAACCGCACTCGACGACCTCACGACCGAGGCCGACCGGCCGATGGGCGCGCGGATCGCGCGGCTGGATGGACGGGCAAAGGTGGACGGGACCGACCTGTTTGGCGCTGACGCACCGCCCCCGGATGCACTATGGGTGCGCGTGATCCGCTCGCCCCATGCGGCCGCGCGCTTCACGTTGCCGGATCTCAAATCCTTCGAGGCCGCGTATCCGGGCGTGCGGGTACTGACGGCGCGCGATGTGCCGGGCCTCAATGGCTTTGGCATCTTCCCCACCATCAAGGACCAGCCGGTGTTCGCCGATGGCCGGGTGCGGTTTCGTGGCGAGGCGGTGGCGGCGTTCGTCGGCCCACGCGAGATCGTCGAGGCGATCCCACTCACCGCGTTCCCGGTCGCCTATCAAGTCGAGACCGGCTTTTCAGGCCTCACGCGGCCGCTTCATGAGGGGACAACGGCACCGGCCTTGTTCGATCACCTGCCCGATAATGTGCTCACGCGTGGCAACTTGAAGCGAGGCGACGTGGCGGCCGGTCATGCGGCAGGCGCGATCACGGTTTCCGGCGCGTTCCAGACGTCGTTCGTCGAGCATGCCTATATCGAGCCGGAGGCCGGCCACGCGATCAAGGTGGGTGAGCGCTATGAGGTGACGGCGTGCACGCAGGCGCCCTACATGGATTTGGAAGAGACCGCGCGGGTGCTCGGCGTCGCGCCTGATGCGGTGCGCATCGTGCCGACCGCGTGCGGCGGCGGCTTTGGCGGCAAGCTGGATGTGTCGATCCAGCCGATCCTGGCAGTCGCGGCGGCCGTCACCGGCCAGCCGGTGCGGATCATCTATTCACGCACCGAATCCATGGCGTCGACCACCAAGCGCCACCCCGCTACTATTCGCGCGACCGCCTCGGCGGATGCGCAAGGGCAGCTCACCGCGTTCGAGTTTGAGGGTGACTTCAACACCGGCGCCTATGCGAGCTGGGGGCCGACGGTGGCGAACCGGGTGCCGGTGCACGCCACCGGACCTTATCGCGTGCCGCATGTGTGGAACCGGACGCGGGCGATCTTGACCAACGACACGCCAGCCGGCGCGTTTCGTGGCTTTGGCGTGCCCCAGGCGGCGATCGCGCATGAGACCTTGATGGATGATCTCGCCGAGCGGCTCGGACTAGATCGCTGGGCAATCCGCCGCCTTAACGCGATCTGTGCCGGCGATACGACGCCCACCGGGCAGGTCCTGGAGGCCTCGGCCGGGCTGCCGGAATGCCTCGACGCCTTGAAACCGGCCTGGGATGCCGCCCTCGCCCGCGTCGCGGCGCATAACGCGGCGCATGACCGGGTGAAGCGCGGGGTGGGTGTTGCATGCATGTGGTATGGCTGCGGCAATACCTCCATGTCCAACCCCTCCAAGATGCGCCTGACGCTTGATCGC
>CALSBD010000449.1:0-3432 GCA_943373055.1 Rhizobium sp. Q54 | reverse complement strand
CAAGCCTCAGCCCAGCGGCGCGCATCGGCGTCGATCATTAATATGGTTGAGAGATCGTAACCCGCCAACAGGGCACCGCGTCGCTCCGCTGCTTCAAGCGCCATGTCTACCGTCTCGGCAATGCCGCCAAATGACAGGCGCTGAGCCAGAAACGCGGCGACGGCCACCTCATTGGCAGCGTTGAGCACGGCCGTCGCGGTGCCGCCGCGCGCCATCGCGGCCTTGGCAAGCGCAAGGCAGGGAAACCGATCGAGATCGGGCGCCTCAAAGCTCAGGCTGCCAACCGCGGTCAAATCCAGCCGGGCGCTGGGCGTGCCGCGACGCTCCGGCCAGCCCAAGCAAAACGAAATCGGCGTGCGCATGTCGGGCGCGCCCATCTGCGCCAAGACCGAGCCATCCCGATAGGACACAAGGCCATGAATGATCGACTGGGGATGGACAAGGACATCAAGCTGATGATGGGCGATGGGGAACAGGTGCAAGGCCTCGATCAGCTCCAATCCCTTATTCATCAGGCTGGCGGAATCGATGGTGATCTTGGCGCCCATGGTCCATTTGGGGTGCTTGAGCGCCTGGGCCGGCGTGGCTGCGGCGATTGCCTCCTTGGTCCAGGTGCGGAACGGGCCGCCTGAGGCCGTCAGGATCACCTTTTCCACGGTTTGCGGGCTGACGGCGTCAAACACCTGGAAAATCGCGTTGTGCTCGCTGTCGACGGGCAAGAGCCGCACGCCGCGCTCCGCGCAGCGACGGGTGACAAGTTCGCCGGCAGTCACCAGCGTTTCCTTGTTGGCGAGTGCCACGTGCCGGCCCGCCTCGATCGCCGCCAATGTGGGCGGCAAGCCGGCCGCACCCATGATGGCGGAGACCACAAGGTCCGCCTCAATTGTGGCCGCGTCTAAGAGCGCCTGCGGCCCGGCGCCGTGCGCGATCCCGGTGCCGGCTAGAGCGTCGGCCAGCGCGGCGCCCTGCCCCGCATCGCCAACGGCGACAAAGCGCGGGCGATGGCGGCGGGCAAGTTCGGCGAGCTTGTCAATGTTGCCGTGCCCCGTGAGCGCGGCGATCTCATAGTGTTCGGGCGCACGGGTGACGAGATCAAGGGTACTGTCGCCAATGGAGCCGGTGGCGCCGAGCACGACAAGGCGTTTGGGCCGCGCCAGCGGACCGTTGGGCGTCATGAGGGGGGCATTGGCGTTCACAACTGACCCCACTTGAGTAAGCCGACGGCGGGAGCTAGCGGTCCGGCATGCAACAGGCCAATGGCCATAGCAGCCACGGCGGCAAAGATGAGACCGTCGACGCGATCCATGATTCCACCATGACCGGGAATGAGATGGCCGGAATCCTTCAAGCCGAACTTTCGCTTCATATGGCTTTCAAACAGGTCACCCATTTGGCCGGCAACGGACAAAAGACCTGCGATCACGGCGATCGGCCACAAGGGGCGCACGTCCAGGAGCCAGCAGACACCGGTGGCCACAATAATGGCCGCGACCAGACCACCAAGCGCGCCCGACCAGGTCTTGTTGGGGCTCACCTTAGGCCACAGCTTCGGACCGCCGACCAGACGGCCGACGAAATAGGCCATCACGTCGGTTGACCAAACGGCCATCAGCACAAAGACGATCGCGATGAAGCCCGGATCATAAAAGCCCTGCATGCCGTGACCGCGCAAGGCGACCAAGGCGAGTGCGGCCAGGCCCGCATAGGCAATGCCGACCGCGACCCACAGCCGACCGGCGATCAAGCTGACCGCGACACCAACGCCCAACAGACCAAACCCAATGGCGCGGTGGTCGAGCACCAAGGCTGCGATGGCGAGCCAAATGAGGGCGATGCAGCCTAGCGTGACGCCCATTGCCCGTTCACCGACGAGCCGCATCCATTCGCGCACGATGAGAGCGGCAACGACGGCCGCCAAGGCGGCGAACACCACCCCGCCCCACCACGTGGCGAAAACAACGATCGGGGCTAGAACGAGACCGGAAACAATCCGCCAAAACAGCTCGGACTTCACGAAGGGGGTGGCCCCGGCTGCCATGGAGGTCACCGCGCCTTCACGCCGCCAAACCGGCGATCCCGGCTGGCATAGGTGGCCAGCGCCTCGTCGAAGGCGACCTCATCGAAGTCGGGCCAAAGAACAGGCGCGAACACAAACTCCGTGTAGGCGCACTGCCACAAAAGAAAGTTCGATATGCGCTGCTCGCCGCTGGTGCGGATGAGCAAGTCGGGGTCGGGCATGCCAAAGGTCGACAGGTTCTTTTCGACCGTGAAGCTATCGACCGTCTTGGGGTCCAGCTCGCCGCGGGCAACCTGTTCGGCGATCGCCTGAACGGCCGAGGTGATCTCTTGCCGGCCGCCATAGTTGAACGCGAGCGTGAGCACGAGGCCAGTGTTGTCCTTGGTCTTGAGCACCGCTTCGTCAAGGCTGGCGGCAATATCGGGCTGCAAGCCCTCGCGCGCGCCAATCACCTTGATACGTACCCCCTGGCGATCCAGCTCGGCCACATCGCGGCGCACGAACAGGCGCAGCAGGCCCATGAGGTAGGTCACCTCTTCGGGCGGGCGGGTCCAGTTTTCCGAGGAGAAGGAAAACAGCGTGAGATAGGCGATGCCGCGGGCGTCGCAGGCACGCGTGATACGGCGCACCGCCTCCACGCCGCGTCTGTGGCCCTCGGTGCGCGGTAGGCCGCGCGCCGATGCCCAGCGGCCATTGCCATCCATAATGATGGCAACGTGGCGCGGCACCGTGTGCCCGCCTTTTTGGGGCTCGACGGCGAGTGACTTCGCCTCTCCCTTGGCCGTCATCGCGCCGCCTCCAGCGACTTGAGGGATCAGACCTTGACGATCTCTTCTTCTTTATGCGCCAGCAGCTTATCAATCTCGGAGATGGTATCGTCGGTCATCTTTTGGACTTTGTCCTGGAGGCGCGCCTCCTCGTCCTGGCTCATACCGTCTTTCAGCGCCTTCTTGAGCTGGTCGTTGCCATCGCGACGCACGTGCCGCACGGCCACGCGTGCCGCCTCGGCATACTTGTGCGCCACCTTGACCAGCTCCTTGCGGCGGTCGGCATTGAGCTCGGGGATCGGCACGCGGATGGTGGCGCCTTCAGCAATTGGGTTGAGACCGAGGTTGCTTTCGCGGATGCCGCGATCAACGGCAGACGCTAGCGCGCGGTCCCACACGGACACGACTAGCAGGCGCGGCTCCGGCACCGTTACGGTGGCCACTTCTTTAAGCGCCATGCGCCCGCCATAGGCGTCCACCATCACCGGCTCAAGCAGGTTGACCGAGGCACGGCCGGTGCGCAGGCCTGCCAGTTCATCCTTGAAAACGCTGACCGCGGCGGTCATGCGGCGTTTGAGATCGTCAAGGGAGAAGGCTGCGGCCATGGGGCGTCTCTCTGATTGTCTTGGCGCCGACGGGATGGTCTCG
>CALSBD010000448.1:0-3495 GCA_943373055.1 Rhizobium sp. Q54 | reverse complement strand
TGTGCCACGAGCCGACCCGCACCAACATGCGCGGCGTCAAGCATCCGCTGCCGACCATTCAGCAGGTGATCGACCTCAATGTCGCCTGCGGCCAGCTGACCAATCCGGCGATCCGCTGCGTGGGCATCTCCATCAACACCGAAAAGCTCAGTGAGGCCGACGCGCGCGCCTATCTCGCCAAGGTGTCGGACGAGCACACGCTGCCGGCGACCGACCCGGTGCGGTTTGGCTGCCAGCCGTTCGTGGATGCGATCGCGGCCGGTTGGGGGCGTTGACCGTGGGGTTCACGCTTGAGGCGCACATCGAGCGCTGGCCGATCGCGGGCGGCTTCACCATTTCGCGCGGCACCAAGACGGAAGCTGTCGTAGTGGTGGCGACCTTGTCCGATGGGAGCGCGATCGGGCGTGGCGAGTGCGTGCCCTACGCGCGCTATGGCGAGACGCCCGAGAGCGTACTGGCCCAGATCGCCGCGGTCGCGCCGGCCTTCGCGGCCGGCGGGGTCGATGTTGAGACGTTGCGGTCGCTGATGCCGGCGGGCGCCGCGCGCAATGCGGTCGACTGCGCGCTGTGGGACTTCACGGCCAAGCGTTCGGGCGCGCGGGCGGCGGCGATGGCAGGCGTGGGCCCGCTGAAGGCGCTGACCACCGCGTTCACCCTGTCGCTCGGTGAGCCCGACGCCATGCGTGCGGCCGCCGAGGCGGCAAGCGCGCGACCGCTCCTCAAAGTGAAGCTCGGTGGCAAGGGCGGCGATCGTGAGCGCATCCGCGCCGTGCGGGCAGGCGCGCCCCATGCCGACCTCATTGTTGATGCCAATGAGGGCTGGGGAGCTGACATCTTCGCCGACATGATGGCCGCGTGCGCCGATGTGGGCGTGAAGCTGATTGAGCAACCGGTCCCGCAAGATGCCGATGCAGTCTTGCGCCGGGGGGCCAATCCGGTGCCCATTTGCGCCGATGAGAGCTGCCACACCAGCCACGAGCTTGCGGTATTGGCCGAACGCTACGACGCGATCAACGTCAAGCTCGACAAGGCCGGCGGCTTGACCGAAGCGCTGACCATGGTGGCGGAGGCTGAGCGACTGGGGTTGACGGTAATGGTGGGCTGCATGCTTGCCACGTCGCTCGCCATGGCACCGGCCCTGATCGCCGCGCAGCGCGCCGCGTTCGTCGATCTCGACGGCCCGCTTCTCTTGGCCAAGGATCGGGTGCCGGGCCTCGTCTATGAGGGCTCGATTGTCCATCCGCCGACCCCGGATGTGTGGGGATAAAAACGCGCGGCAGGCCGCTTGCCCGTCGCGTCTTAAGCGTTCGCGTGTTTCACGGAAACGCTTTCGTCCTTTGATTTTTGTGCACGTGCGGACGCAAAACCGGTGGCTCCGTTCGCCGGAAGTGCGTGAGACCCAAACATGCCAACCCATCTTCTCACCCTTGATGTCGCGCGCCCGCATGCCGAGGCGCTCGCGGATCTCTTGGCCGAACAGCCCGAACTCGGCGCGGACGCGAGCGGCTGTTTCGACCTGGGCGGTGGGATGTGGCGGGTGGAGGCGTATTTCGGCCTGCCGCCGGATTTAAACGCGCTGGCCGCGGTGGCGGGTCTGCCCGAGCTTGCCGCCCGCGCGCAGGTGCGCCCGCTCGCGGAGGCTGATTTCGCGGCCTGGGGGCTTGATTCTTTGCCCCCCGTCGAAGCGGGGCGGTTTCGCATATTTGGCGAGCATAACCGTCCAGCACCCGAGGCGATGCGGCGGCTTGATGTGGTGATTGAGGCGTCGACGGCGTTCGGTTCGGGCGATCACGCGTCAACCCGGCTGTCGTTAATGGCTCTGGACCGGGTGTTGAAGCGCGGGAGACCGGCAAGTGTGCTCGATGTCGGCTGTGGCACCGGTGTGCTGGCGATCGCAGCGCTGAAGGCCGGGGCAGGGCGGGCGATTGCCTCTGATCTTGACGCGGTCGCCGTACGCACCACGCGGCGCAATGCGCGCTTGATGGGGGTTCATCCACGTCTAACGGCGGTGATCGCGGCCGGACTTGATCACCCCTTGCTGTTCGGCTCGCGTCATCCGATTGTCGTCGCCAATATCTTGCCCGACCCGCTGTGCGCGATGTCGCAAGCGCTCTCAGCCGCCGTGGCCCCGGGCGGCACCTTGATCCTGGCAGGCCTTCGCGTCGGCGAACGCCCGCGCCTCACCTCCACCTTCGCAGCCCACGGGTTGGTGCTCGTTGACAGCCAGTCGATCAAGGAGTGGATGGGGTTGACCTTTAGACAGGCGGGCTGACCGTCGAGTGCTACGGGACCCAAGCCCGTCCGACGCGGTCACCCCTCCTCGTCGATGCGCGGTGGGGTCGTTTTGGCGGCGCGCTTCTTGTTGGGCATCACGGCGGGCTTCAAGGTGGCGACGACCTTGGCGACCGGGTTGCGCGGCTTGGTGGGCGGCAGCGTGAGGGTGGTGCCCTTTGGCTTTGGTCCTTGGGTCGGACGCGGTTTCTTCGGGGCCATGGTGCTCAGCCTCTGTGCCCGAACGTGTCACACCGCCACGGGCGCCTTTATGTGCGGGTGCGGATCGTAGCCCTCCAGCGTGAAATCCTCCAGCCGGAAGCCGTCGATCTGCATCACGGCCGGATTGAGCCGCATGGTCGGGAGTGGCCGCGGCGCGCGCGAGAGCTGCAGGTGGGTCTGTTCCAGGTGATTGACGTAGAGATGCGCGTCGCCAAGCGTGTGGACGAACTCACCCGGCTTCAGCCCGGTTACCTGCGCCATCATCATGGTCAGCAGCGCGTAGCTCGCGATATTGAACGGTACGCCCAGGAACACATCCGCCGAGCGCTGATAAAGCTGGCAGGAAAGCCGCCCCTCGGCCACATAGAACTGAAACAGCAAGTGGCAGGGGGGGAGCGCCATGGCGGGTACGTCGGCGGGGTTCCACGCCGAGACGACGAGCCGCCGGCTGTCGGGCGACTTTTTAATCATGGCGATCACGTCGGCGATCTGGTCGACGACACGGCCATCGGGTGCCGCCCACGAGCGCCACTGGCGGCCATAGACGGGCCCCAGATTGCCGTGTTCGTCCGCCCACTCGTCCCAGATGGTGACACCGTGGTCGTGGAGATAGGCGATGTTGGTGTCGCCGCGCAAAAACCACAGCAATTCCACGATGATCGACTTCAGATGCAGCTTCTTCGTGGTGATGAGGGGAAACCCCTCGCTCAGGTCAAAGCGCATCTGATGGCCGAACACGCTGAGCGTGCCCGTACCGGTGCGGTCATCTTTGCGGACGCCGGTGTCGAGAATTCGGCGCATGAGATCGTGATAGGCCTGCATGTGCCTGTTCTACCCGATTCTGCGGGCGTTCGCCGGAGGGCGCCGGTTCTCCACAGGCGGGGTGCCGGTTTTGACCGCTTTACACAGGGGAGGGGTTCGCGTCCGCGTGCGGCTGAGCGACAGGGCATCGCGAAGGTCTAGCCAGGCACCAGGTCGGGCCCTAAAGATAAACGCAAGGGG
>CALSBD010000447.1:0-3519 GCA_943373055.1 Rhizobium sp. Q54 | reverse complement strand
ATGTTGAGCGGTTTCCGGATTTGCGGTTTTAAATGGGGGTGAGTGGCGACCCTAGCGTCATCCTCGCCTTTTCCCCTTGGGGGAGAAGCTGCCCGAAGGGCAGGTGAAGGGTATATCTCAACAATATCTATACCCTTTACTCGTCGCCTCCACATCCGTTGCTTCGCAACACCTTCTCTCGGCTAAGGGGAGCAAGCGAGGAGATCTTTGTTTTGTCGTCGCTTGTGCGGCGTTGGGCGAGATGAGTTAAGGCGACCTCATCGTCCGAGCCAAAAACCCACTCACCCCCTCAAGCCCGGTCACCCGTCGCTCATACCTGAGCCCCAGGCGGTCGGCAGCCGCGCGGGCTTTCAGGTCGAGTTTTTCGTCGGGCAGTTGGGCGAGATAGAGAAGCCGGGTGTAGTGGCCGAAATAGACCGGCAAGAGCTGCGGATGGCGATCAAGCCCCAGGCCCTTGATGATCAACCGGTCAAAATGGCGCACCAAATAGTCGGTGAGATAAAACGTGCCGATCTCTGCTTCGTGCTCGGCCGCGAAGGTCTCAAGCCCCGCGTAAAACGCGTAGCAATGCTCGCCTTCGATGCGCTCCACGCCCTCTTCAATGAGCACCTTGTCGAGTTCGCCTCCGGTGCCGCAGTCCCCATAGAGGACGAGGACTTGGCGATAACGCCCACGCGCGGCTCGGATTTTCGCCCGCACGCCCGGTGCGATTTTCTCCGGCCGATTGTGCCAGATCGCCGGTAGCGCCGTCACATCGAAGAGAGCGCCTTGATTGAGGTCGCGCACTGCCAACAACTCGCGAGCGAGCGCGCCGCAGGCAATAATCAACGTCTCGGCCGGGGCCGACGCGCGGTCGACGGGGGCGGCCGAGGCGTTGAGCGCTGTCACGTCAGGCAATCGCGCGGGCGTTGGCAAGGCCTTGGCGCTTGGAGAGCATCGCCTTGGCCGTTTCCACCGCAATCGCGGCGTCGCGGCAATAGGCGTCGGCGCCAATGGCTTCGGCGAAGCTCTCATTGAGCGGCGCGCCACCCACCAGCACGACATAGTCGTTGCGGATGCCCTTTTCCTTCAAGGTGTCGATGACGACCTTCATGTAAGGCATGGTGGTGGTCAACAGTGCCGACATGCCGAGAATTTCCGGCTGATGCTCGTCGAGCGCGGCCAGATAGTTCTCAACCGGGTTGTTGATGCCAAGGTCAATCACTTCGAAGCCTGCGCCTTCCATCATCATGGTGACGAGGTTCTTGCCGATGTCGTGAATGTCGCCCTTGACGGTGCCAATCACCATCTTGCCGACCTTCGGCGCGCCGGTCTCGGCCAAAAGCGGGCGCAGGATCTTCATGCCCGCCTTCATCGAGTTGGCCGACATCAGCACTTCCGGCACGAACAGGATGCCATCGCGGAAGTCGACACCGACAATGCGCATGCCTTCGACCAGCGCCTTGGTGAGAATGTCGTAGGGCGTCCAGCCACGCTTCAACAGGATGTGGACGCCGTCCTCGATCTCGGCGGCCAAGCCGTCATACAAATCGTCCCACATCTGCTCGACCAGTTCGTCGTCGCCGAGGGAGTTGAGATCGAGATCGCCATCAGACGCCATGGTGGGTTCCTTCGCCAGATCCGTGCTGGCCATGTGTGCCCGAAGCGGGCTGGGGGGAAGTCGGCTGACAGAATGGTGAGGATGTGGCGTGCGTCAAGCTGTCGCGACGTGGACATGCGATGTTCTGGGCGCGACAGCCATGCGACGGGTACGCGGCGCGCGCGGCCAATCGCCCTTCCCAATCCCGGTCCAGCCGATAAACTGCCGCCAAATCGAAGGGGGGAGTGGATCGTGCTCACATCGGTGCTGATTGCCAATCGCGGCGAAATCGCCTGCCGCGTCATCAAGACGGCGCGGCGCCTGGGGTTGAGAACCATCGCGGTTTACTCCGAGGCCGACGCCAACGCACTGCATGTGCGCCTCGCCGATGAAGCGGTGGCGATTGGCCCGGCACCTGCAGCGCAGTCCTATTTGGCGATCGATCGCATCATTGCCGCTGCGCACGCAACCGGTGCTCAGGCGATTCACCCCGGCTATGGGTTCTTGTCCGAGCGCGCCGCGTTCGCGCAGGCGTGCGCGGCCGCGGGGATTGTTTTTGTCGGCCCGCCAGCCTCGGCGATTCGCGCCATGGGGCTGAAGGACGGTGCCAAGGCGCTGATGGAAAAGGCCGGCGTGCCGGTGGTGCCGGGCTATCACGGCGACCACCAGGACGCGGCGTTTTTGAAGCAAAAGGCCTATGAGATCGGTTATCCCGTGCTCATCAAGGCGGTCGCCGGTGGCGGCGGCAAGGGTATGCGCCGGGTCGACAAGGTGGTCGAGTTCGAGGCGGCCCTCGAAGCGGCCCGCCGCGAAGCGCAAGGCGCGTTCGGCGATCCGCGTGTGTTGATCGAAAAATACGTCGCTAAGCCTCGTCACATCGAAATTCAGGTGTTCGCCGACAGCCACGGCAATGCCGTTCACCTGTTCGAGCGCGACTGCTCCGCCCAGCGTCGCCACCAAAAGGTGATTGAGGAAGCCCCGGCCCCGGGCATGACGCCTGCACTGCGCGCCAAGATGGGTGCCGCCGCCGTCGCCGCCGCCAAGGCGGTGGGCTATGTGGGCGCAGGCACAGTGGAGTTCATCGCCGACGGATCGAAGGGGCTTTCCGAAAGCGGGTTCTTTTTCATGGAGATGAACACCCGCTTGCAGGTGGAGCATCCCGTGACCGAGATGATCACCGGGTTCGATCTCGTGGAATGGCAGTTGCGGGTCGCCTCCGGCGAGCGATTGCCGAAGCTCCAGGACGAGATCGAGCTGTGCGGCCACGCCATCGAGGCACGGCTTTATGCCGAGGATCCCGACCACGGCTTCCTGCCCTCCGCCGGCCGTCTTGACGTGTTCAACGCACCCACGGGACCGGGCGTGCGGGTCGACACCGGCGTTGAAGCGGGTGCTGAGATCAGCCCGTTTTATGATCCCATGATCGCCAAGATTATCGTCCAGGGCGCCGACCGCGCCGAGGCGCTCGACCTGATGGCTGGCGCGCTTTCGACCACACAGGTGGCCGGCCCCAAGTCGAACTTGGCGTTTCTCTCAAAACTCATCAACCACCCGGCCGTGCGCGAAGGTGGCTTTGATACCGGCCTGATCGATCGCGATTTGGCGAGCCTGACGGCGGGCACAGTGGGTCCGGGGGCCATCGCCGCGGCGGTGAGCGTGGTGCTCGATGCCGCGCGCCCGCAGCCACCAATACGGGCGGACGGCTGGGTCGATCCGTTCGCCATCCCGGATGGATATGCGCTCGGCGGCGGTCGTTCGGCCGGAGTAAGGGTAAGCGTTGATTCGGTAGAGCGCACCGTTACCACCACTTGGCGCCACGGGGCGCTGACCTTGGAGCCGCTCGGCGCGCCCGCGCCCGGCGGTGTGGCGCGCGCGGCCTCGGGCGCCGTGTTTGCCATGGAAGCGGGCCGCGCGGTTCCCGTCGCGCTCGTGGATCACCT
>CALSBD010000446.1:0-3519 GCA_943373055.1 Rhizobium sp. Q54 | reverse complement strand
TGCGCCCCATGCTCACCTTGGCCGCCGCGCGCATGTGCGGCTACACCGGCGAGGGCCACGTCAAGCTGGCTGCCTCGGTCGAGTTCATGCACACCGCCACCTTATTGCACGACGATGTGGTCGACGAGAGCAACATGCGCCGCGGCAAGCCGGCCGCGCGCATGGTGTGGGGCAACCAGGCAAGTGTGCTCGTCGGCGACTTCTTGCTTGGCCAGGCGTTCAAGATGATGGTCGAGGTCGGCTCGCTGCAGTGCCTCGGCATCTTGTCGGACGCCGCCGCGGTGATCGCCGAGGGCGAGGTGATGCAGCTTGCCGCCGCCAAGAACATGGCCACCACCGAGGACGAGTATCTCGCCGTCATCAAGGCAAAGACCGCCGCCCTGTTCTCCGCCGCCGCGGAAGTGGGCCCGGTGGTCGCCAAGCGGCCCAAGGAAGAGATCGCGGCCTTCCGCAGCTATGGCCTCAATCTGGGCCTCGCCTTCCAGCTCGTCGATGACGCGCTCGACTATGGCGGGTCGTCGGCCAAGCTCGGCAAGAACGTTGGTGATGATTTCCGCGAGGGCAAGATCACGCTTCCCGTGGTGCTCGCCTATCGGCGCGGCTCCGACAAGGATCGCGCGTTCCTCACCCGCACCGTGCAGGGCGGCGAGATTGCCGAAGGTGATCTGGCGATTGCGCAAGACATCATGAAGAAGTATCGCGCGATCGAAGACACCATCGACCGCGCCCGCCACTATGGCGCCATCGCGCGCGACGCGCTCGCGCCCTTGGACGATAGCCCGCACAAGACCGCGCTTTTGGACGCCGTGGAGTTTTGCATCCAGCGCGTCATGTGAGATCGCGGACAGCGTTCGATGCCGCGGCCAAGAGGGTCGGTGCCATGAAGCCGGTCAAGGTGTTTGGCATCGGGCTCAACAAGACCGGGACGAAGTCGCTGCAAAGCGCGCTGCGGGTGCTCGGTTTCGAGCGTCACCAGTCTTGCCGGCATGACCTGTTGGCGGCGTTCCGGGCCGGCCGCCTGGAGGAGGTGTTCGCCGTCACTGACGCCAACGAGTCGTTTGAGGACTGGCCCTATCCGCTGCTGTTTCGCGAGCTTTACGCGCGCTACACCGACCGTGCGCGCTACATCCTAACCACCCGGCGCACGCCCGCCACCTGGCTCGACAGCCTCAAGCAGCATGCTTTGCGCACGCCGCCCGACGGCCACGCCCGCATCCTGGCGTATGGTCATGCCTATCCCCATGGGCTGGAGCGCGAATACCTTGCCCTCTATGACCGCCACATCACCGAGGTGCGCGCCTTCTTCGCCCACCACGGCGCGTCGCACCTCCTCTTGGAGGTGTGCTGGGAAACCGGCGACGGCTGGCGTGAGCTATGCCCGTTCTTGAACGAACCGATTCCGGCCATCCCCTTCCCCTTTGAAAACAAGGGCGACACCCCAATCCCCCCGACATCCGCGCCGCAAACCTCCAACGGATCGCCGCGCAGATGAAGTCGTTGGGATTGGATGCGGGTTAGATCGAGGCACAACATCAGCCGTGAATACCGACCTCAACGGATGAGGTCGGCATTCTCATTGAGTCGGTCGGCTCAGGCTCAGCGTTTTTCATCACCCTCCCGCGCGGGCGACGGGAGCCGATGCGCGGGCACGCGACCGCATGAGTTGACGCAGCGCGACGACGGCCACAAGCGCGAGCGGGTAGACAAGCGCCAGCCCTTGGAGGGCCAACAAGCCAGCCACGAGGATCGCGACGGCACCCGCCAACCAGCGATCCCAGCGTGTTTTCGCCAGGATCAGCAAGGATCCGGCAGCAACGCCGAACAGGATCACGAAGTTCTGTCCAGACAGCTTCAGCATGGTCTCCAAGCCGAAATCGGCCAGCCAGTCAGCAACAACAACCGCCATCAGCGCGGTGAGGGTCGCAAACACGGCGCGTCGAGGCCGACCATCGTGGGTCACGGCGAGCGCGCTGGGCAGATTTCCTTCGCGAGCAAGTCCGAAGACGAGACGCGACACACCCCACAGGGCCCCAACGAGATTGGCATACATAATGGCAACCGCAACAAGCGCGACCGCGACGCCCCCCATCGGACCTAACAGCGGCGTCACGATCACGATGAACGGTGCCTCATATCGGCCCGTCAAATCCACTTGCTGAGCCAGGATCGCGATAGCGGCATAAAGGGCGGTGGCCAGCGCGAAAGACAACAACATCGCGAGCGGATAGTCGCGCTTGGGGTTCTTGAACTCCTCGGCCGCGCCCGCGCCCACCTCCCAGCCGGTGAAGGCGAAGAAGAGCATCATCATGGGCGCCTAAACGAGGCCTAACGAAATGGTATCCGGCACCAGCGACGCGGCAGAAATCGGCCCCGGCAGGCCCGCATACCCCAAGCCCAGGAAGCCAACGATGACCACGAGCACGCCCGAGGCAATCACGCCGATGGCGCGCGAGGCGCCGTCACCGGGCATCATGTGCGGAAGCAGCGCTCCCCCCAACAACAGCAACGCCGCCACATGAGCCGGCAGGCCGGAGATCGCCGCAAGGTAATGCCCACCAGCCAGCGCGATCGACGGCAGGCCAAAAACCACCGCGCCGAGGAACAACAGCCCGGCCATGTCGGCCCCGAACCGACCAAACGCGCGACCGGCATAAGCCGAGATGCCGCCCGCTTCCGGATAGCGCCGTCCCAAAACGATGAACACCGCCAAGAACGGCAACGCCGCAACCGCGCACGCAAGCCACGCAGTTAACGCATGCCGCCCAGCCATCTCGACCGCAAGACCGGGCAAGGTGAGCAGTCCAGCACCAATAACAAGAGAGAGAAACAGCGCTGTCCCCTGGAACAGCCCAAGGGAGCGCTTCAAATCTTCGGCCATGGCGGCCTCCTATACGGTTTGTCGAGCGAGCCGACCGTGGTTGGCGCAATGTGCTTGTGCACTTTGCAGATCGCCCCCATCAAAGTGACGGCGATGTTGCAAACTGACATGCAAAGCTCGACAATCTGAGGTAGATCTCTGCTGGATTTTACGTTCATCAATTAGAAAGACGGCGGATGACCGAGCCTAGCCAATCGCGCAAGCCGTTGCGGCTCACCGATACCGATCGGGCGATTATCGGGCTGTTGCGGCTTGATTCTCGACGCACCGTCTCGGAGATCGCGGCGCGCGTTGGCGTTTCGCGAACAACGGTAAAGGATCGGATCGACCTGCTACGCGAGCGCGGGGTCATTCGGGGCTTCACCATTGATGTCGCGGAGACCGAGGTTCCCGACACCCATGCGCGCGGCTTCTTTCAGCTGCGGCTCAATCGCCCGGTGTGCAAACTGGTGCATGCGTCGATCGCAACTTGGCCAGAGCTTCTTGGGTTTTGGTCGCTTGCCGGCGAACTGGACGCCCTTGTGCTCGTGGCCGCCCCCACTGCCGCCGACATTGATGACCTGCGTGAACGCCTGGGCCGCCATCCGGACGTGAAAGCCCTCACCACGCTGGTGGTGCTCCGAGAATGGACCAACCGCGGC
>CALSBD010000445.1:0-3523 GCA_943373055.1 Rhizobium sp. Q54 | reverse complement strand
CGAAGCCGAGCAGATGGCCGCGATTGCTGACAAGCGCACGCTGCCGGACTTCGGCGCGGGCGACACTGTCCGCGTCAACGTGAAAGTGACCGAAGGCAACCGCACCCGCGTGCAGGCCTATGAAGGCGTGTGCATCGGTCGGTCGGGCGGTGGGCTCAACGAGAGCTTCACGGTGCGCAAGATCTCGTACGGCGAAGGCGTGGAGCGCGTGTTCCCGGTCTATTCGCCGATGATCGAAAGCGTCGACGTCGTCCGCCGCGGCAAGGTGCGTCGCGCCAAGCTCTACTACCTGCGTGGCCTGACCGGTAAGGCGGCCCGCATCGTCGAGCGCCAAGACAAGAAGGTCGCCGTCGCGGCCGAGTGAGGCCAGCGACAGCGCTCTCAAAGCCCAATGGCTTGAGGCCCCGCTTCGGCGGGGCTTTCGGCGTTGAAGACCCCTGATATCGCCATGGCGGCGCGCCGTGGCGCCCCACTGGGACATGTTGCCCAGGACCTGATCCTTAGGACCCATTGCAATGAAGTTTCTCGACCAGGCGAAAATCTATGTCCGCTCCGGCGACGGCGGCGCGGGCTGCGTGTCGTTTCGCCGTGAGAAATTCATCGAGTTCGGTGGCCCCGATGGCGGCGACGGCGGACGTGGCGGCGACGTGTGGGTGGAATGCGTGGAGGGTCTCAATACCCTGATCGACTACCGCTTCCAGCAGCACTTCAAGGCCAAGACCGGCAACCACGGCATGGGCAAACAGCGAAACGGCGGCAAGGGCGAGGACATCATCCTCAAAGTGCCCAAAGGGACCGAGATCCTGGAGGAGGACGGCGAGACTGTGATCGCCGACCTCACGACGCCGGGCGAGCGCATCCTCTTGGCTAAGGGCGGCAATGGCGGCTTTGGCAATCTCTACTTCAAGTCTTCCACCAACCGCGCGCCGCGCCACGCCAACCCCGGCGCGCCTGGCGAAGAGAAGTGGATTTGGCTGCGCCTCAAGCTGATCGCCGATGCCGGCCTCGTCGGCTTGCCGAATGCGGGTAAGTCCACCTTCCTTGCCGCCGTTTCCGCCGCCAAGCCGAAGATCGCCGACTACCCGTTCACCACGCTCCATCCGGGCCTCGGCGTGGTACGCGTCGACCAGCGCGAATTCGTCATGGCCGACATCCCCGGGCTCATCGAAGGCGCCCACGAGGGCCACGGCTTGGGCGATCGGTTCCTTGGCCACGTGGAACGCTGCGGCGTGTTGTTGCACTTGGTCGACGGCACCCAGGACGACGTCGCGGGCGCCTACAAGACGATCCGCAAGGAGCTGAAGGCCTATGGCGGCGGGCTCGCCGACAAGCCAGAGGTGCTCGTATTGTCGAAGGCCGACGCGCTCGACGAGGACACCCGCGCGGAGAAGCTCGCGGCCCTCAAGAAGGCCGCACGCAAGACGCCGCTCTTGGCCTCCGCCGCCTCGGGCGAGAATATCGACAAGGTCTTGCGCCTGTGCCTGCGCGCCATCGACCAGCACCGTCTGGCCGACGCCGAAAACGAAGTCCCCGCCGCCCCCGACGCCAGCTGGCACCCCTGAGACCTCAGTGAGGCCGGCTCACCGGGGTGCAGGCGCCAGCGCGGCTGCTTTGACCCGCGGGCGTGGCGCGTTATGGTGAGCGCGGGCCGCAACAGCGGTGGCCTTAAGGTGAGATGCGGCACGGATGATGGATGGGCTTTCGGCCTTTGACGTCCTGGAGTTTTACCGCGCGAGCGGTGTGGACGTCGCTTTGGGTGATGAGCCAGTCGATCGCTTTGCCTTAAGCCGCAAGCCGAAGGCGGACGCCCCGCCGGCCGGCGCAAGCACCGCCGAAGCACCGCCCCAGCGGTTTGGCGCCGATCGGCCCAGCGGTGAGCTTAAGGTGCCCTTGCCGCCACTTGGCCGCGACCTGCGCCGCACGGAGCCCGCCCAACCGATCGCCCGCCCGACCGCCGTGCCGCTTGATCCTCAGCGCGCGCTCGACGATGCCCGCACCCGCGCCGCCCAGGCGACGACACTCGACGAGCTACAGGCGCTCCTGGAGAGCTTCGAAGGCTGCGGGCTGAAGGCGACCGCCAAACGGTTGGTGTTTGAGGATGGCGCGCGCGACGCGCGGCTCATGTTTGTTGGCGAGGCCCCCGGCTCGGAGGAAGACGAGGCCGGCGTGCCCTTCGTCGGGCGCTCAGGCCGCCTGTTGGATCGCATGCTGGCAGCGATCGGCATCGCCCGTCCGGACATCTACATTGCCAATGTCGTGCCCTGGCGCCCGCCGGGCAACCGCACGCCGACGCCGCAAGAGACCGAAATCTGCAAGCCGTTCATCTGGCGCCAGATTGAACTTGTCGCACCCGATATCCTCGTTCCGCTCGGCGGCCCAGCCATGCAGGCGCTGACCGGGGCGAAGGAAGGCATCTTGCGCATGCGCGGCAAGTGGATGGACCTAGAGATCGGCGGCCGCCGCGTGCGTGTGTTGCCGACCGTTCACCCCGCCTACCTCTTGCGCACCCCGCTCGCCAAGCGCCAGGCCTGGCGCGATATGCTGGCGATCAAAAGCGCACTGTCCGGGCCCGCTCGGTAAGGGCGTGGCTTGAGAGTTTAGGTGTTAAAAAGGCTCAATTCCCTCGCATTTGAGGCAATTCCTTCACCGTCTGGGAAATCCGCATTGGTATGACCAGGGCGTTAAGCGCCATGACAAAGGTGTCGTGGACGGGAAAGGCCTCTCAACATGTCGATCTCATCGATCGGTGGATCCTTCGGCAGCGTTCGCCCCGAGGCCGCAACCCGGCAAACCGCCAGCACCGCCGCGCGCGACACCGCGGCTGCGGTGACCGCCATCTCCGAGCAAGCCGACCGCGCGCCGACCAATCCCGCGGCCGCCTTCACGCCGGTCAAATCGGCGATCGCGCCGGAGACAAGCCTCGCCGTGACCGCCGCGGCCGCCTCGGGGGCGCCGTCATCAGGCGCCGACCGTCGCCAAGATGCCGCCCGCGCCTATAGCGCTGCCGCCAACCTCGCCTGACCCCCACCACGACGGCGCCAACGCGCTCCCGTCCGCTGTCGTCTGTCGCCTGTTTCACGCGGAACGCGACAATCCGAGGTCGATCGGTCCCGTGCCGTTGACCTTCCCCGGCCTTTCTGGTCAACGTGCGCTCGATCCCCATTCCACAGGTTTCGAATACGCACATGGCCAGCGAACGTTACAATCCCCGGGACGCCGAACCCCGTTGGCAGAAGGCTTGGGCCGAAGCTGATATCTTCCGCACCCAGGCCGATGATGGCCGGCCGAAATACTACGTGCTTGAGATGTTCCCCTATCCATCCGGGCGCATCCACATGGGCCACGTGCGCAACTACACGATGGGCGACGTGGTGGCCCGCTTCAAGCGCGCCAAGGGCTTCTCGGTGCTGCATCCCATGGGTTGGGATGCATTCGGCCTGCCGGCGGAAAACGCGGCCATGCAGAACAAGGTGCATCCGCGCGCCTGGACCTACGCCAACATCGACGCCATGAAGGCGCAATT
>CALSBD010000444.1:0-3536 GCA_943373055.1 Rhizobium sp. Q54 | reverse complement strand
CTCGGCCTCGCCCAAGATCGCCGCGTCGAAGATCAACGTGGCGGCGAAAAACCGGTCGCGCAGCTCAGGGCTGGCAAACCCCACCACCCGGCCCTTGTAGACGGCGAGCGCGTCGGCCGAGACCGGCTTGCCGGTCCACGGGCACACGTCGTTGACGCACGCTTCAAGGGTCGGACGGGGCGCCGCGAGGCGGGTTTGGCGTTCATCGATGGGCGCGGTCATGGAGCCTCCTGGGGGGAACGGGAGGCGGCACATGACCCCGCGATAGGGGCACCGTAAAGGCGCTCGCGTGCCGAAGCGCGGGCAGCACAGCGGCGTTCCACCGCCACAATCTTGAGCCGAGCCGCCGGATCGACCAGCGCGGGCGCTGTAAGCGCCGACTGGATATCCGCACGGGTCAGGCCAATATCGCGCAGCATGCGATCATCGAGCTCGGAGAACTCACGCGCGAGCGATCGTTTGGCGAGCCAGTTGCGCGCCACGCGCAGCGCAATTGAGGCGGCAGCGACCAGGCCCGCAACAGCGGACTGGCCGGCAGTGTACAGAACGGTCGTCATGGGGGACGTTGAGGCAGGCATGGTCGATCTCCTTTCGCAGCGATCGCCCCAGACCGGGAAAATCGACGCGCAGACTTTGAGACAAAGCCTTCTCGTTCGCCGCCCCACGGGTCACGTGGGCTGCGGCGGCGCGTTCGGTGTCGGTCCGGAACGCTGTCATCCTTACGGATCGCTATTGATCAGTCCAACGAATGTTTCTAATCTCATTGATGAGTGATGTTGATGGACATCCAACAGCAGGGAGCGCGGCATGGCGCTGGTGCTTGATCTCGACCAACTGCGGACCTTCGTGAAGATCGCCGAAACCGGCTCGTTCACCAAGGCCGCCGAGCAGGTGCACAAGACGCAGTCGGCGGTGTCCATGCAGATGCGCCGGCTGGAAGATACGGTCGGTCGACCGCTGTTTGGTCGCGATGGGCGCAACTCCCGCCTCACCGAGGATGGCGAGAAGCTGCTGTCCTATGCGCGCCGGCTGTTGAAGCTCAACTCCGAGACCTTGTCGGCGTTCGATGACAGCGAATTGAGCGGCCGGGCGCGGCTTGGCACCCCCGACGACTATGCCGACCGGTTCTTGCCGGAAATCCTGGTGCGGTTCGCCGAAAGCCATCCGCGCGTGGAGGTGACGGTGGTGTGTGCCCCCACCGAAGAGCTCATCAGCATGATCGATCGCAACGAGCTCGATGTCGCCATTGTCACCAATTGCACCGACAAGCACCGGTCCGGATCGATCCGTCGCGAGCCCCTGTTGTGGGTCGGCTCGGCGCGCCATTCCGCCCACGCGGAAGACGTGTTGCCACTGGCCCTTGGCCGGCCCACCTGCGCGTGGCGCATGACAGCGCTTGACGCGCTGGCCCAGATCGGCCGCCGCCATCGCATTCTTTACTCCAGCTGGAATTCCTCCGCCGTCGCCGCCGCCGTCACCGCGGGCCTTGCCGTGACGATCCTGCCGGAATCCGCGCTTCGGCCCGGCATGCGCGTGCTGTCGGAAGCGGAAGGCTTTCCCCGCCTACCTGACTGCAACATCGGCATGATCCGCGGCATCAACGCCGCCTCCGGCCCCACCGCCGCCCTCGCCCAACACATCATCTCCTCCCTCGACAACCTCTCGGTCGCCCTGGCGGCGGAGTGAGCGAGACCCCAAAAGGGGGATACTTGCGTTGTTTATTTCTACTTATGATACATTGCTCCAAGCTTCACCGGGTTTGGCCAGTGGATACGCCCGGAAAAGAAAGTTCTAGAAAGCTATATAGCTTTTAAGTATAGGTGGTTGAACATGTCCTGGGAGGTCGTGTTCGCGGACGCGTTTGAATGCGAGTTCGATGCCTTGCCGGTGGCTGTCCAAGACAGCCTATTGGCACGATTGGGCTTACTTCGCGCATTTGGCCCGCATTTGCGCCGTCCGTACGCCGATACGCTCCAGGGCTCGCAGTATCCGAACATGAAAGAAATCAGGTTTGATGCAGACGGCGGCGTTTGGCGGGTCGCCTATGCTTTTGATCCGCTTCGCAAAGCTATCGTTCTTGTTGCAGGCGATAAAACAGGGATCAGCCAGGGCAAGTTCTACCAATCGCTCATCGATCGGGCTGATGCCCGATTTCAGGAGCATCTTTCCAAATTAGCGGAGCATCCCAGTGGCAAAGACACTCGATGATGTACTTGCGGGGCTAGACCCAGACCGGCGGGCCCGCATTTTAGCGGAGAGCGAGCGACTCACGGCCGAATACCTGACACTTCAGGACCTGCGTAAAGCGCGTGAGTTGACCCAGGTTGCACTGGCCCAGTCCCTTGGCGTTCAACAAGCGACGGTGGCCAAATATGAGCGCCAAGGCGATCTGTTGATCTCCACGCTCAAAAGCTATGTCGAAGCGATGGGCGGTTCGCTCGAGCTTGTGGTGCAGTTCCCGGGTCAACCTCCCCTCAAGCTGGATGGCCTTGGCGAACCGTCGGAAAAGCGCACGAAGCGCTCTCATTTGGCGCGAAGCAAGATATCCGTCGACGCCAACCTGCGTTGATCAACGATCTGACTATTGTGTTCCAACCACGCACGCTCGCGGGCGCAGCGCGTGTGATCCTTGCCCAACGCTGAGGCACCACGTATGGGGATGGCGGTGAGCCTGGGGCATCCGCTGGATCTCAAGGCTCGATTCCCATCGGTGGGATTGGCCTCTCTTTGGACCCGTCTTTTCATGATGTTCGACGCGATGGTGTTCGCCGGGGGTGGTAACCGGTGTTATTGGCAAGGCGGGTTTATCGAGGCGGTGCGCGACGCGGTGGGGGGCTTGCCGCCGGTGATCGTGGGCGCGAGCGCCGGCGCGTTCGCTGCGGCCTATTCGATCCTGGACATTGGCGGAGAGGTGCGCGCAGGCGTGATCGAGACCTGTCGCGCGGCAAAGGGCAATGTGGATTGGCGCGCGGCGCTGGCCGGCAAGCCGGCGTTTCCGGTCGGCGCGCTGTATCGGGATTTGATGCGGTTTTCTTTCACGCCCGAACGGTTTGATGATCTCAAGGCCCGCGCCGACCTGGGCATTGCCATCGCGCGGCCGCCGCGCCGGCTGCCTTTGCCGCTCGCCATCCCGATCGGGATTGGCCTTTATCAGGTCGAGAAAAAGCTGTTCGCACCGGTGCATCCCCAAGGCGGTCGCAAACTCGGCTTCACGTCGCACATCGCCTGGGCGCGGTCGATCGACACGGTCGACAGCTTCATTGACGCCATGATGGCGACCGCATCGGTGCCGCCCTTCATGCCGGTGGGCCACGTGGCGGGCGGGCCGGCGCTGGATGGCGGGCTAGTCGACAACGTGCCGGTGGAGCCCGTCCTCCCTATCGAGGCCGCGGGTGGACGCACCCTCGTTTTGCTGACGCGCCGCTATGGACGGATCCCGCCGGTCGCCGGCCGCACCTATGTGCAGCCAAGCGAGACCATCCCGGTCGGGCCGTTTGATCTCACCAACCCGGATGGGATTGCGGCGGCGTCTCGAT
>CALSBD010000443.1:0-3537 GCA_943373055.1 Rhizobium sp. Q54 | reverse complement strand
GGACAGCGGCAGGATCAGGTCCGCGGCAAGCGCCAGGCCCGCCACCACCAGGATCGCGCCAAACCAGAACGTATCGCCCGCACCCAGAAGCGGCGACCAGATAAACGCGCAGCACGCCATGATCATCGCCACGCACCATGTGCGGTGCTTGCCGATGCGCTTGGCCAGCGGCAACCAAATGACGACGCCGGCGAGGCCTGCCACAAAGTAGAGCGCTAACAGTGACTGGAAGGCGTTGGGCTCTTTGAGCACCGCGGCGGCAAAGAACGCGATCAACGTGGCCGGCAGGCCATTGGCGAACACGTTGAACAAGAAGGCCGTCGCCAGGCGGACGAACGGCTTGTTGTTCCACATATATTTGAGCCCGTCGATGAGCTTCACCTCATGGACGGTGTAGTTGGCCGGCTCCGGGGTCAACAGCGCCATAGTCCAAGCCGCTGCAGGCAACAACACGCCGATGAACAGCGCCAGCGTGGTGAGCGGCGTGTGCGGATCGTCGAACCCAAACACCTTGGTCACGATCAGCGGGATGCCCGCCGCCAACAGCGTGCCGGTGATGATGGAGATCTCACGGCCCGCGGCAAAGCGCGAGCGCTCGTCATAATCGCCCGACATTTCCGCCATCCACGAGGTGTAGGGCAGGAACGTCGCCGTATAGCCGACCGACAGACAGGTCGCCGCGATCAACAAGTACCAGAACCCAGCACTCTCAGGCGGCATGAACAGTGCCACCGCGGCCGGCGCGGTGAAGAAGATCGAGCCGAGGAAGAACGTCTTGCGCCGACCGAACCGCGAGCGAATCTTATCCGCCCACACGCCCAAAAGCGGGTCCATCACCGCGTCGATGAGACGAGCTGCGATCAGCGCGTAGCCCACCATCGCCGCCGATATCCCCAACACGCCCGTGTAGTAGGCCGGGACATTGATGTAGAGCGGCAGCTGAAGCGAGGCGAGCGGCAGGGCTGGCAACGAGAAGATCGCGATCTGCGCGGCGGAGTATCGCGGCCGGGAGGACGACACGGGGGTGTGCAAGCGATGCTCCTTGAAGGCTGTTCATCCGCCACTTATGGCCCCACCGTCGCCCGTCAAGTCGCCTTCGCGTAGACGACCTGGCGCACGTCGATGTTTCCAGCGCGGAACCCTGCCTCGCAATAGTGGAAATAGTATTCCCAAAGGCGCTTGAACCGATCATCGAACCCCAGGGGCACGATGCGCGGCCAGGCCTCGTGGAAGCGCTCGCGCCACATGGCGAGAGTCGCCGCATAGTCGTGCCCGAACACCCTTTCGGCTGTCAATGACAGACCCACCTTCGCGCCATGGTCGCGCAGATGAGTGGGCGTCGGCAGCATCCCGCCGGGGAAGATATGCTTCTGGATGAAGTCGGGCTTGAGCCGGTAGAAGTCGAAGAAGCGCTCCTGAATGCAGATCACCTGCAGCCCCGCGCGCCCGCCCGGCTTCAGCCGATCGCGCAGCGTGTCGAAGTAGGTGCCCCAAAATTGCTGGCCGACCGCCTCAAACATCTCAATCGACGCGATCTTGTCGTAGGTGCCCGTCTCGTCACGATAATCCTGAAAGCGGATCTCCACCTTGTCCGACAGGCCCGCCTTGGCGATGCGCTGGGTGGCGAAGTCAAACTGTTCACGCGAGATGGTCAGGCACGTCACCCGCGCGCCGATATCCTTGGCGACATATTCCGCAAACCCGCCCCAGCCGCAGCCGATTTCCAAAACATGGTCATGGGGCGTCACGCCAATGTCGCGCGCCAGCGCCCGATACTTGGCGGTTTGCGCGGCGGCGAGCGAATTGACGCCCGGCTCGAACAGCGCCGACGAATAGGTCATCGTCTCATCCAGCCATTCGCCGTAAAACGCATTGCCCAAGTCATAGTGCGCGGAGATGTTTTTCTTCGAGCCCTTCTTGGTGTTGCGGTTGAGCCAATGGCCGATGTGCAGCACCGCTTTGACGAACGGGTTCGCGGTCAGCGCCTGATCGATGATGTCGGAGTTGCGGGCGAACAGTTCCAACACCGCCGTCACATCCGGGCTCGACCACAGGCCGTCCACATAGGCCTCATGGAAGCCGAGGTCGCCCGCCTTCAACACGCGCCGGATCACCGCCTCGTCATGGATGCGCACTTCCGCCACCGGCCCCGGCTCGCGCCCGCGGATGACGTAGGTGGTCCCCTTCGGCAGCGTCACCGTGAACGCGCCACGCCGCAGGATCATCGAGGCCTTCAGCGCCGCGCGCACCGCGCGGGACAGGTCGCGTGTCGCATTGCGGAAGGTTTGCGCCGTCAGTTCGATCGGGGAGGGGGGAGACACGGAGAAATCGGTCATGGTGGCCTTGGTGTTGGAGGTCATCATTAGGCTTGCGGCGCGGGGCGCGGGTCGGTTGGCGGCGTGGGCGCGCGCGGGCGCGCCGGCGGTGGGGCGGGTTCAGCCACCCCATCGCGAAACGAGACGGCGCCGGGATGGGCGGGCCGGTGGAAGAAACGGATGCCCTTGAACCACAATTTCAGGGCTTCCCAATGGATGCCGCCAATCACCTTCAAGGTCATCGCGGGCATCACCACCATCAATTTGGCAATCGCTGCCGTGGTCATGGATGCATGGCGCCCCACGAACGTCGCCGATAGGATCGGCCCGTCCTGATCGGTCTCCAGGATGCGCACCCGCACCCCTTCGCCGGGCGGCAACACGCGGAAGCGATAGCGCATCGGCATGTCCATGAACGGCGAGACGTAAAACAGCTTGTCGCGCTCCTGGCGCAGGCCTTCGGGCCCCAAATGACCCGGCTCGACCGGCGCCACATAGCAGTGCTTCTCGCCGAACGTGTTGCGCACCTCATAGATCACGCCAATTGGCGTTCCCGTCTCATCTAGGCCGAAGAACACGGTGATCGGATTGAACACGAAGCCAAGCACGCGCGGATAGCACAGCATGACGATCCGCGACGGCGCATCGGGAAGCCCCGCTTTGGCGAAGAGATCCCGCGCCCAGGTCGCCAGCGCCGTTTTGCCATCGCCGAAATCGCGCTCCTGGAGGGAGACGAGACCCGCGCGATTGATGCGGAACAACGGGGTGAGCCGGTCCGCCTCGCCTAAGCGATCCACATCGACGAGCAAGGTGAACACCGCATAGGTGAAGCGATGACCCACGGGTTTCAGCCGCGCGTGCATCACCTCGCCGATGTAAAGCGCGGCCGGAGCGGCCGGAGCCGCGCCGTTTGAGGCCACCGTGGTCGGGATCGAGACGCTCATTCGGCGGCCACCCGATAGCCATCGCGCGGCGTGACGATCGGCGACCGCCACGGCACCACCGCGCCCAGCCCCTCGGCGACCACAAGACCCGCCGCCAAGCCATCCTCATGGAAGCCATAGTTGGCCCACGCTCCGGCAAACCATGTGCGGTTCACGCCTTGGATCGTCGGCAGCCGCTTTTGGGCGTCGATCGCCGCTTGATCATATTGCGGGTGGCCCGTGACGAAGTGGACGAACGTCTTGTCCGCCCGCGGCGCGCGCGGCGGATTGAGGCTGAC
>CALSBD010000442.1:0-3546 GCA_943373055.1 Rhizobium sp. Q54 | reverse complement strand
GGCACGGTGAGGTTGGAGTAGCGCACGCTCGGGCTCGCATTGTCATTGGACGCCAGCGCCGGGCCGAGCGCGGCCATCGATGAGCCACCATAGACGGCGAGCGTGGTGTCAAAGTCCGAGCCGAGCGTGGAGAGCCGCAGGCCACCCGTCGCCGGCGCGGTCACGCGCCACCAAACGGTATGGTTCGCCCCGCTGGCGCCGCCGTGGGCCGGCTCATTCGCCTCGCGCCCGGCGTTCACAGTGCTGCCTTCCAGGTGGGTCAAGGCTCCGGTCAAAGTCACCGGCGTGGCACGCGCCAGGAGATCATTGGCCGGTGCGACGGGCGGACCCATCAGCTGGCGCAGCGCCGCGTTCATGCGGATCTGGGGCTTTTGAAACATCCCGCTGGGTCGGGTGTCACGCGTCATCACGCCCGTCGAGCGCAGCGCATGCACGATCTGCGGCGCGCTTGCCTGCGGCACCCGCGACTTCAGCGCTGCAATCGCGCCGGCCACGTGGGGCGCGGCCATCGAGGTGCCGCACATGGCGCCATAACGATTGCCTGCGATTGACGACACGATGCACGCGCCGATCTCGCCGCCCGGCGCAAATAAATCCGTGGTGCGCGACAGGTCGGTATAGCTTGACACAGCACCGGTCTTGCCAGTCGCCGCGACGGAGACTACCTCGGCCAAACACGCGGGGAAGCCCATCGCACCGCGATTGCCGCCATTGCCGGCCGCCACCACGGTGATCACACCCTTTTGGCGCAGGCGCTGGATCACCGGCCGCATTATGCTCATGCCCGCGTCGGCGTCACACGCCTCCGCCGAGCTCGCGCCGCCAATGCTCATGTTGATGGCGGCAATTTTCAGTGTGTTTTGCTGTGTCACCACGAGCCGATCCACATGCTCCAGCGCGCGCTGCAAGGTGGAAAAGCTGACGCCCTGATTGGGGCCAAACACGTTGATCGGGATCACGCGGGCCGACCGCGCGACGCCGCGCCGTGGCGAACCGGACGTGCGAAAGCCCGCCGCAATGCCCGCCACATGGGTGCCGTGCGTCATATTGGGCCGGGCGGCGGCCGCCGCGCCCGTCGTCTGCGTGTTGGTGTTGTTGGGGCAGTGCGGCGTATCAAGGAAGCACGCCTCCGCCGCGATGCGCCCGCCCGCCAAGAAGCCATGGGTGCGATCGAGCCCGTCGTCAATGATGACGACCGAGGTGTTGATCCCCGTGGCGCCGGCCCGGTCCGCCTGCGGGCTCTCAATGAGCGCGACCGACTGGTCAAGGGTGCGCGTCAAGGTGATGTCGCGGTCAATCGCCTCCACGCGCGGGTCGTTGGCAAGCGCGAGGATTTGCGCGCGCGTCAATGTCGCGGCAAAGCCCGCAGCGGTGGAAAACCGAACCACATTGGCCGACGGCGCCGCCTTCAAGCCTGCCAGCACCGGATCGGCGGCTGCCTGGATCAAGGCTTCGGCGCGCGCGCGGGTGGTCGGCGACGCAAGGCCAAACGCGGTCGCGGACCGGGCACCGCCGGGTGTTGCCAGCCGCACGACCACGCGCGTGGGTCCCGCCGCGCGGCCTTGCTCACCGGCCAGCGCCTTCAAGGTGCGCGTCTTGGCGATGAGTGCTGCCTCGTCGGAGGCCGCCACTGGCGCCGCCCACAGGATCGCCAACCCGAAGAGTACTGCCCGACCGGTTCCCGACATCGTCATGCTGCCCCCAAGTCCTCAAGCATTGTGTGTTGTCCCACGCCGTTCTCGTGGGTCGCTGCGGGAGGTCATAATGATATCTGCGCAAAGCTGCAGTTAATTTTCGAAAGACTGGACACGGAGTTGGAAATAGACATGACTATTGGTGAGCAAAACACCATCAATTTGAACAAAAACAACGGGGCTAGCATTATTCAATTTTGATCTCTTGCATTTACACTTAAGTAACCGCTCTTGCCTCGTTACCTCCACGCCGCGTCGCGGCGGCTGCTGACGGCGAGATAAGGCAGCCCTCTTGACCCAATATCGTTTTCAGGTTCACTTGCGCTTCAAACGAAACTGACTTACGAAGATATCGGCTGAAAAACGATGGGTCGCACGAGCGGTTCGCAAGCTATCGCGCTTAGTCGCGAGGCTGAGCTAGGGGGGATGAACGATGCCGGAGGTCCATGATCTCCTGGTGATCGGTGGCGGCATCAATGGTGTCGGCATCGCGCGCGACGCCGTGGGCCGTGGCCTCTCGGTGTATTTGTGCGAGATGAACGACCTCGCCTCGGGCACGTCGTCCTGGTCCACCAAGCTCATCCATGGCGGTCTGCGCTATCTCGAATATTATGAGTTCCGCCTCGTCCGCGAAGCGCTCATGGAGCGTGAGGTCTTGTGGGCGATCGCGCCGCATATCATTCGACCACTGCGCTTTGTGCTGCCGCACCACAAGGGGCTACGGCCCGCTTGGCTCCTGCGTTTGGGGCTTTTTCTCTACGATTACATCGGCGGCCGCAAGCTTTTGCCCGCCACCCGCACGCTCGATCTGACCACCGATCGCGCTGGCCAGCCGCTCAAGCCGGGTCTGTTCAGCCGCGGCTTTGAATACTCCGATTGCTGGGTGGATGACGCCCGCCTGGTCGCGCTCAATGCCCGCGATGCCGCTGATCGGGGCGCGATCATCGAGACGCGCACCCGCGCCATCTCCGCCGAGCGCGGCGCTGACGGTTGGACGCTGACGCTGGAGGACACGCTCACCGGCGCCCGCAAGACGGTACGCGGTCGCGTGCTCGTCAACGCGGCGGGGCCGTGGGTTGCCGATGTTTTGTCGTCTAAGCTTCGTTCGAATGCAAAAGCGAAAGTGCGGCTCGTTCAAGGCTCCCATATCGTCGTCAAGCGCGCGTTCGATCACGACCGCTGCTACATCTTCCAGAATGCCGACGGCCGCATCATTTTCGCGATTCCGTATGAGCGCGACTTCACCCTGATTGGCACCACCGACCGCGACTACAAGGGCGACCCGGCCGAGGTGAAGGCGACTGAGGACGAGATCGCGTATCTGTGCAAGGCGGCGAGCGAGTACTTCACCCGGCCGGTCACCCGCGAGGATGTGGTGTGGACCTATTCGGGCGTCCGCCCGCTTTATGACGACGGCGCATCGGAAGCCAAGGCCGCCACCCGCGACTATGTGTTTGATGTCGACGAAAAGCCGGGCTTGGCGCCGGTTCTGTCCATCTTCGGCGGCAAAATCACCACCTATCGGCGGCTGGCCGAGGCCGTGCTGGATCGCCTGTCCGGCTTCTTGCCTGCTGCCAAGGCGAAAATCGGCTGGACCGGGCGCGAGGCGTTGCCCGGCGGTGATTTCGCCGTCACGGGTGCCGGCGAGCTCTATCATCGGCTGCGCCGGGAGTTTGCATTTCTCACCGACGATCAAGCCGCTCGCTTCGCGCGTTCCTATGGCACGCGGTCGTTCCGCTGGCTGGCCGGCGCGACGCGCGCGGAGGATTTGGGCCAGTCCTTTGGTGGCGGTCTTACCGAGGCCGAGGTGCGCTATCTCATGGCCGCCGAATGGGCGGTGACCGCCGAAGAC
>CALSBD010000441.1:0-3549 GCA_943373055.1 Rhizobium sp. Q54 | reverse complement strand
AGGGCTGGAGCGTCATTGTTGTCGCGCTTGGCTACATCGGACTGCTGTTCGCGATTGCCCATTGGGGTGACAAGTGGGCGGCGGCCCGCGCGCGCGCGTCGCAAGATCGGCTGGGGCCGGTGCGGGCGCGGCCCTGGATTTATGCGTTTTCGCTCGGGGTCTATTGCACCAGCTGGACGTTCTTCGGGTCGGTCGGCCTGGCGGGCTCGCGCGGTCTCGACTTCTTGACGATCTATGTGGGCCCGATCGTGATGTTCACGATCGGCTATCCGATCCTGCGGCGGGTCATTCGGCTCGCCAAGGCGGAGCGGTCGACCTCGATCGCCGACTTCATGGCCGCGCGCTATGGCAAGAGCCAGATGGTCGCCGCCGTGGTCACCATCATCGCGCTCGTCGGCATCGTTCCCTACATCGCGCTGCAGCTGAAGGCGGTGTCGGTGTCGGTGGCCGCCATGGTCGCCCACTTCGACATTGGCGCGAATATCCCCCGCCTGCAGCCCGTTCTCGCCGACCTGTCGCTGTTGGTCGCGCTCACCATGGCCGCGTTCGCGTGTTTGTTTGGCACCCGCCAGGTCGATGCCACCGAACACCAGGAAGGTCTGATGTTGGCGATCGCGGCCGAATCGGTCGTCAAGCTCGTCGCGTTCCTGGTTGTCGGCGTGTTCGTGATGTTCGGCGTGTTCGACGGACCCGGGGACTTCTTCACCCAGGCGATGGAACGGCCGGAGGTGCGCGCGATCTTTGAAAAAGAGCTGCAAGGCGGCAGCTGGATTGTCATGACGATCCTGTCGTTCTTTGCCATTCTTTTGTTGCCGCGCATGTTCCACGTCATCGTGGTGGAGAATAACTCCGAGAACGAGCTCAGCCGCGCGCGCTGGGTGCTGCCGGGCTATCTGATCGCCATCAATCTATTCGTCATTCCCATCGCCGTTGGCGGCCTCATCACCTTCGGCGGCACGGTGGATGCCGACACCTTCGTGCTGAGGCTGCCGTTAGCGGCCGGCTATGACTGGATCGGCGTGCTCGCCTTCATCGGTGGTCTGTCGGCAGCGACCGCGATGGTGATCGTCGCCTCCGTCGCGCTCGCCATCATGGTGTGCAACGAACTCGTCGTGCCGCTCGTGTTGCGCGGGCGGGCGGCGCAAGGGCGCGAGCCGATCGACATGGCCGACACGCTGTTGACCATTCGGCGGGTCGCCATCTTCGTCATCTTGATCCTGGCCTACATCTACTATCGCGCGGTCGCCGGCACGCACGCGCTTGCCGAGATTGGCCTGCTCGCCTTCGCCGCCATTGCCCAATTCGCACCGGCCTTTTTCGGGGGGCTTTTGTGGCGCAAGGCGACCGCGCGCGGGGCGATCACGGGCATGACGATCGGCTTCGCGGTGTGGACCTACACGCTGCTCGTGCCCGCCTTCGTGGAGGCGGGCTTGATTGGAAGGGCGATTGTTGACCAAGGACCGTACGGGCTGTGGCTGTTGCGGCCGCAGGCGCTGTTCTCGTTTGGCTTTGATCCGCTCATCCATGGCGTGTTCTGGAGCCTGACGTTCAACGTGGTGTCCTACGTGCTGGTCTCGCTTGCCCGCGCGCCGGAGCCAATCGAGCGCTTGCAGGCCAATATCTTTGTGCCGACCGAACTTGGGCCCGCGCCCGCCTTCCGGCTGTGGCGCACCGCGATCACGGTGGACGATCTGCGCTCCACCATTGAGCGCTATCTGGGCGAGGAGCGCACACAGCGCGCGTTTGCCGACTACGGCCAGTCGCGCAATTTGCGCCTGGCGCCGCTCGATACGGCGGACGTGCACCTATTGCGCTTTTCCGAGCAGTTGCTGGCCTCCGCGATCGGTGCGGCGTCGTCGAGGCTGGTGTTGTCGTTGCTCGTCAAACGCCGCGACCCGACCGCAAAGACCGCCATGCGGCTCCTCGACGATGCCTCCGCGGCCATCCAATACAATCGCGATCTGTTGCAGACCGCGCTTGACCAAGTGCGCCAGGGGCTCGCGGTGTTTGATCCCGACATGCGGCTCATCACCTGGAACCGCCAGTTCCGCGATCTCCTCGATCTGCCGCCAGCGATCGTTCAGGTGGGAACCACATTGGATGCCATCGTCCGGTTTCAGGCGCTGCGCGGCGAGTTTGGGCCTGGCGATCCTGAAAAGCTCGCCACCGAGCGGATTGGCCGACTGGTGCGGCGCAACGAGACCTACACCGAGCGCATGACCACGTCGGGCCTCGTGCTTGACGTGCGCACGAGCCCGATGCCCGACGGCGGCATCGTGGCGACGTTCACCGACGTGACCGAGCGCGTGCACGCGGCCGAACAGCTCTCACGGGCCAATGAGACGCTGGAGCGGCGCGTGCACGAACGCACCGAAGAACTCACCCGGCTCAATCAGGCACTCGCGAGCGCCAAGGCGGAAGCCGACGAGGCCAATGCCGGCAAGACTCGCTTTTTGGCCGCCGCCGGGCACGACATTCTCCAGCCGCTTAATGCCGCTCGCCTGTATGTCACGAGCCTCGTGGAGAAGACCGAGGGCACGCCGTATCGGGAGGTGGCCAACCATATCGATGCCTCGCTTGACGGCGTGGAAGAGATCATTGGCGCGGTTTTGGATATCTCGCGCCTAGATACCGGCGCGCTGAAGCCGGAGATCAGCGTGTTCCGACTCGATGAGGTGCTCAAGGGTCTCAAGGTCGAGTTTGAGCCGTCGGCGATCGAGCACGGGCTCTCCTTGACCATGGTGCCGTCGACCTTGTGGGTGCGCTCCGACCGCCGCTTGTTGCGCCGCTTGCTGCAAAACTTGATCTCCAACGCGATCAAATACACCCCACGCGGCAAGATCTTGGTGGGCTGTCGGCGTCGTCGAGGGCGAGTGGTCATAGAGGTGCACGACACGGGCGTCGGCATCCCGAAGACGAAGCTCAAGGATATCTTCGGTGAGTTTCAGCGCCTGGAGGAGGGCGCGCGGATCGCCCGTGGCCTCGGGCTCGGCTTGTCGATCGTGGAGCGCATTGGACGTGTGCTTGGGCATGCCATCACCGTGACCTCGGATCCCGGCCGCGGCTCGCGCTTTGCCGTGGAATTGCCCACCGCACCGGCGATCCCGGTGAAGGCCAATGAGCCGAGCACCACGACGACCCGTGGCGCGCAGCTTGATGGCCTCACAGTGCTCGTCATCGACAACGACGCCGCGATCCTTGACGGCATGCGCACGCTCTTGACCGGCTGGCGGTGCGTCGTGCTGACGGCATCAGGGGGCAAGGAGGCGGCGGTGGCGCTGAAGGCGCGCGGCGCGATGCCCGACGCGATCCTCGCCGACTATCACTTGGACGAATCAAACGGCATCGACGTGGTGATCAAGCTGCGGTGGACATTCGGCATCGATATGCCTGCCGTTTTGGTGACCGCCGATCGCAGCTTGCCGGTGCGCGACCGGGCGACGGAAAAGGGGATCGACGTGCTCCATAAGCCGGTCAAGCCCGCCGCGCTGCGCGCGCTTCTGGCGCAAGTGCGCGCGCGCCGCCACGCGGCGGAATGACGACAAGGGG
>CALSBD010000440.1:0-3569 GCA_943373055.1 Rhizobium sp. Q54 | reverse complement strand
GGATGAACATCAACTCGCGCTTCAAGATGACAGCCGGCTGGTCGAAATACTCAAACAGCGACACGGTCTCCCACATCGATTGATGCTTGGAGGCAAGAATGCAGCCGGTCTTGGGGATGTTGTCCAGGCCGCGCACTTCGACCTTGGTGCCGGCAACCACGCGCAACAACCACGCGCTCGACTTGGCCCAGCCGCGGGTGAAGTACCAGATATACCGGCGTGGCAATAGCATCGCGGGCAGGGAGATCAGCATCCACCCGATCAGATTGAGATAGAACAGGACGTTGAAGAAGAAGGAGCGGACGATGACCATACGTCGTTCTGACGCTCCGCGCGCGTTCGGTCAAGCGTCCCGCTGCATGGTCTTTCGGCTGGGTTTCGAGCGCTTTTTGATCTGATTGCACCAGATCGGCGCTCTAAGTCTATGTTAACGCGTGATCTTTACCCATTAACCGGTTTCCCCTTATTGGGATCGCGCGCTAGTGCGCGATTGCCTGATGCGCTCGGCCCACTTCGGCGAAGGCGGCAAAATCGGGGTCGGCGCCCATCAGCGAGAGGCGCAAGGAGGCCACGACGAACTTGGCGTACTCGGTTACCATGAGCTGCGCGGTGGCCGGGTGGCGATACCAGTCGTCGAGCGTGTCGCTCTTGACGGCATGCGGGCGCAGCTGAACGTCGGGCATCAGCGCGCGCATCTCCAAGAGTGACCGCGGCATGTGATAGGCGCTGGTGACCACGATGAGGCTTTTGACTTGGCGGCGCGCGGCCCAGCGCTGCGCCTCGCGGGCATTGCCGGTGGTGTTGGCGGCCGTGCGGCCCAGGTCCACACAGCACGAGAACAAGGCCCGGCGGCGGTCGGTGGCGCGGGCGATATCGAGGGCCGACGTTTCGGGGTGAACGCCGGAGATTAGCAGCCGACGGGCGCGGCCTTGGTCGAGCAGCGCGAGCCCTTCCATCACCCGGTCCTTGCCGCCGGTGAGCACCACGATGCCCTCCGACCAGCCGGTGGTGACGGCGCTGGCCTCGGTCACGACCCGGTTGGCGAACACGGCGAAGCCAGCCCCCATCGCCAGGATGCCGGCGACCGCCAAGGTCAGGCTGCCGATGACGACGCGACGCACCCACTTGCGAGGCCTGACGGGCGCGCCCGTGGCCTCGGTCGAGGTTGTCTCTGGCATGGCCAGTGTGTCGGTCACGGACACCATGTACTCGACGGCTCCATAGCCCCCCGGCTGAAATCCTGGGGACAGGATGTTAACAAATTACGGCCAAGCGACGGCAGACGGATCATGCCACTGGACACGGGCCTGTCCAAGACATGGATCAATCCAATCCGGCCAAGTAGCGCGTGACGGTGAAGCGCGAGGTCAAGGCGGTCAGGATGGCGATGACGAACACCACCGACAGGGCGCCCAAATAGCCGCCCAACCCGACCGTCAGACCGCCGAACATCGCCTCCAATTGCGCGGCCGCGGCACCCCCGGCCGAATCACGGGTGATCAGGCTGGCAGCGAGGAAGCAGACCATTGCCAGGACCCCGCCGGCAACTCCTCCCTTGAGGCCCAACAGCAGGAAATGGCGCTGAAATTCGCCCGCGATGAAGCCGTCCTCGGCGCCCACGAAATGCAGCACTTCGATCACGTCGCGATTGCCGGCCATGGCGCCGCGGGTGGCGAACACGACCGACAGCACCATGGCGGTCAAGACAAGCGCCAGCACTGCCACGCCGACGGCGACCATGGTGCCGGCCATGGTGCGCAACCGGCCAATCCACACCCGGTGATCATCGAGCGCAGCCCCCTTCACCTCGCGCGACAAAGCGGTTCGCAAGGCGTCGAGATCGACCACCGACAGATCGGAAAACGACAGGCGGATCAGGCGGGGAATGGGAAGATCGGCCAAATCAAGGCCGGCGCCGAGCCACGGTTCCAACAGCCGACGGGTTTCGGTCTCGCCCAACAGCTCCGCCGAGCCGACGCCAGGGGCGGCGCGGGCGATGGCAAGCGCCTTGGCGATCTCGGCTTCCAGCGCGATGCCGTCGATCGGCTTGATCTGGATGGTCATCTCGCGGGCGACATCGACTTGCCAACTTTGCGCCGCGTCGCGGATCAAGGTGACCGCGCCGACCGTGAGGCAGGCCAAGAAGCTCATGATGGCGACGACCAATAGAAGCGCGCTGCCGGCGACCGACTGGGGCGGCACGATCGGTGTGGGTCGGTTGTACGCGCTCACCCGCGCGGTGCGCACCTCCATGGGGGCAGCCTCGGCGACCGCCTTGTCCAAGGATCCGGGGCGCGACGGCGCGGGGCGCTCAAGGGCCATCTCAGTCACGCACCTCGATTTGGCCGTTGGCCAGGATCAGCCGACGGGCGTCTACCTTATCCAACAAGGCGAGGTCGTGGGTGGCAATCAGCACCGAGGTGCCCAGCCGATTGAGCTCAATAAACAGGCGCAGCAGGCGGCGGGCAAGCGGCGGGTCGACGTTGCCGGTCGGCTCGTCGGCCAAGAGGATCTCAGGGCGCGTGATGAGTGCGCGCGCGATCGCCGCACGCTGCTTTTCGCCGCCCGACAGCACCGGCGGCAGCACATGAATGCGGTCGCCCAGGCCCACCCATTTCAATAGGTCGATCACATCCGCGCGATATTGGCTTTCCGCTTGGCCAAGAACGCGCAAGGGCAAAGCGACGTTTTCATAGGTGGTGAGGTGGTCCAACAGGCGGAAATCCTGGAACACCACGCCGATGCGACGGCGCAGCGCGGGCAGCTCGTCGCGGCCAATGCGCGTGGTGTCGCGGCCGAACACGCTGATGAGACCGCGCGTCGGCTTGAGCGACATGAATAAAAGCCGGATCAGGCTGGTCTTGCCGGCGCCAGACGGGCCGGTGAGAAACTGAAACGACCGCGGCGCGATCTCGAACGACAGATCGCGCAGGATTTCAGGCCCCATGCCATAGCGCAGCCCGACGTTTTCGAATCGGATCATCTCCAGGTCCTTTCGCGCCCAACCTCCCCCGCGAGCGTTAACGCTTCATTAACACTACCCGCGTTGGCTGGGGTCAGGAATGTCACCGGGTGCGAATCGGCACCGTATCAAACGTTTGCCATCGTGCGGCTCGCACGGTGAAGCCAAGCCGCCCGCCGCGGCTGAAGAAGAGGGACCCGATGCGCATTACGTGTCCGTCGTGCGGCACGTCTTACGGTCTGCCAGCTGCCAAGCTTGGGCAAGGGGGCCGTGCCGTGCGCTGCGCGAAGTGTGGCCACGGGTGGCGCGTGATGCCCGGCGCGGGCGAGCGTCCGCCGGCCTTCGCCGCCGACGAGGCGGGCCTTGAGGCGACGCGCGCGGGCGGGCAGAGCAAAACAGCCGCCGATGCCGCCGATGAGCTGCGCGGGACCCTTCCTGACGATGACTTTTCGCCCATCCAGACACGCGGCGGCGACGAGCGCCGGTCGAACGACGGGGATGATGGGCTCGATACCGTCAGGTTTGATGACGACGGCTTTGATCGTCCGGGCCAGGGTGCGGATGGCGACGGTGACGATGGCGCGGTCGACGCTTTTGAGGCGGCGGC
>CALSBD010000439.1:0-3578 GCA_943373055.1 Rhizobium sp. Q54 | reverse complement strand
AGCGGCATGGAACGCGCCGCACCGAGCACGCCAATGTACATCACCGATGAAGACGCGACGGTGTCGCATGCGCACGATCTAAAGGATCGTGCGGAAGAAGCCAGTGGATTCCTCAAGGCGCTGGCTCATGAAGCCCGCTTGATGATTCTGTGCATGTTGATCGATGGGGAACGGTCGGTCGGCGAACTGGAAACCGCGCTGGATATGCGCCAGCCGGCCGTATCTCAGCAACTCGCCCGCTTGCGCGCCGACAATCTCGTCGAAGCGCGGCGCGACGGCAAAAATATCTATTACAGCGTCGTGCGACCTGAGGTGCGCGAAGTCATCGTAGCGCTCAATCGGGCGTTTTGTCGGGTGCCGTGAGACGTCACAAGGCGGCTGCCAACAATCAGCACCCCCCTTGCCCTTTCCGCGGCAGACGCCATCCTCTCTCAGGAGGCCGAGAGCTGCGATTGCTCGTTATTCGGCTGATGTTCAGGCTGTCGACCTTCTCAGCCCTTGCGGGAGACACGCGCGCGTGACTGACTTTACTCCGGTGGCTTCCTTTGGTGGAGGCATGCTCATTGGCCTGTCGGCCGTCATCCTGATGGCGCTCAATGGACGCATCGCCGGCATGACGGCGATCTTTGCCGGCGTGCTGTCACCGTTCCAAAGCGCGGCGCGTTGGCGACTGGTGTTTTTGGCCACAGCCGTGCTCGCACCGCTGGCGGCAACTATTTTGGGCGCCACGTTCCCGTTTGAAGTTCCCGTTTCGATGACGTCGTTGCTGATTGGCGGCGTGCTCGTCGGCATCGGCGTCACCTATGGCGCGGGCTGCCCGTCCGGTCATGGCGTGTGTGGCATCGCGCGCTTCTCCAAGCGTTCGATCGTGGCGACCGGGGTCTTCATGGCAGCGACCGTGGTGACGGTGACCCTCACGCGGCACGTGATCGGCGGAGGCCTGTGATGAGCTCACAAATGGCGCCAACCGCGACCGCGGGCGTGGGTGAGGTCGACCGGTCCGGCACCGCGTCCTGGCGCGCGCTCGCCGCGGCCGCCGCGGCGGGTCTTCTATTCGGGCTCGGCATTGCGATCTCCGGCATGGGCAATCCGGCCAAGGTGATGAATTTCTTCGATCCGTTTGGCACCTTCGACCCCAGCCTCGCCTTCGTGATGGGCGGTGCTTTGGCGGTCGCCATTCCCGGTTATCGGCTGATCTTCACCCGCATGGCCGCGCCGGTGTTTGAAAGCACGTTCCATCTGCCCACCAAGCGCGATCTTGATCGACGGCTGATTGTCGGCTCGGCGGTGTTTGGCGTGGGCTGGGGCTTGTCGGGCTTTTGCCCCGGCGGCGCGGTGCCCGCGCTTGGCTTTGCGCCGTGGCCGACCTTGGCGTTTCTTGGCGCCCTGGCGGTTGGCATTCTGCTCGCCAGAGTGGGGCTCGCCCGCGGCATCGGCTGAACGCTAAACCTCATCGGGCGGGCCTCGCCAATGGGCCGATCACCTGCTAAGGAACCGTCATAATTGCGACCCCGGCCCCTGGCTGGGGTCGGTTCATGTTGATGGCCCGTTATAACGCGTGCGGGCCGTGGAATCGGGGGATGGTCGCATGGCCAACGTGGTGGTTGTCGGGTCGCAGTGGGGCGACGAGGGCAAGGGCAAGATCGTCGATTGGCTGTCCGAGCGCGCCGATGTGGTCGTCCGCTTCCAGGGCGGTCACAATGCGGGCCATACGCTCGTGATTGATGGTGTCTCCTATAAGCTCTCTTTGCTTCCCTCCGGCGTTGTCCGCCCTGGCAAAATGGGCGTGATCGGCAACGGTGTGGTGCTTGATCCCCACGCGCTGGTGGCCGAGATCGATCGGTTGGCGGGCCAAGGTGTGCCGGTGTCGTCCGAGACCCTCAAGATCGCCGAGAACGTGCCGCTGATCCTGTCGCTCCATCGCGAACTTGATGCGCTGCGCGAATCATCCAACACCGGCACCCGCATCGGCACGACGAAGCGGGGTATTGGCCCGGCTTATGAAGATAAGGTCGGCCGCCGGGCGATCCGCCTGATGGACCTGGCTGAACCCCACTCGCTCAAGGACAAAATCGCGCGCCTGCTCGCCCACCACAATCCGCTGCGGCGCGGGCTGGGTGTGGAAGAGGCGACTGTCGACGTCATTTATGAGGAGCTCATGTCGGTGGCGCCCCGCGTGCTGCCGTTCATGGATCTCGTGTGGCGCTTGCTCGACGAGCGTCGGCGCGCGGGCGACCGCATCCTGTTTGAGGGCGCCCAAGGCGTGCTGCTTGACGTGGACCACGGCACCTATCCGTTTGTCACGTCCTCGAACACGGTGGCCGGAGCGGCGGCGACCGGGTCGGGCCTGGGACCGGGCGCGGTCGGCTATGTGCTGGGGATCACGAAGGCTTACACGACCCGCGTCGGCGAAGGCCCCTTCCCCACTGAGCAAACCGGTGAGATCGGCGAGTTCCTGGGCATGCGTGGCCATGAGTTCGGCACGGTGACCGGGCGCAAGCGGCGCTGCGGCTGGTTCGACGCGGTGCTCGTGCGGCAGACGGTGCGCGTCGCCGGCATCGACGGCATCGCGCTCACGAAGCTCGACGTGCTCGATGGGCTCGACGAGATCAAGGTGTGCGTGGCCTATCGTCTGGACGGGCAGATCATTGATTATCTGCCCGCGAGCCAAGCCGCGCAGGCGCGCGTCGAGCCGATTTATGAGACACTCGAAGGATGGAAGGGAACCACAAAGGGGGCGCGCAGTTGGGCCGCGCTTCCCGCGCAGGCTGTTAAGTATGTCCGCTATGTGGAGGAGCTGATTGGCGCCCCGGTCGCGCTTTTGTCAACTTCGCCTGAAAGAGAAGACACAATCCTTGTGCAAGACCCTTTCCAAGATTAATCAACAGGACACTTAACCATCTCGGGCAGCCCCCTTGACGGAGCGTCGCGCGGATCGAGCGCGCCCCCACGCAGGTGAAATGGATGGCGGATTACTATGCGGTCTTGAAGCGCGCGATCGGTGGCTTGCCCAATCCCACGGGCGAGGCGCGCCGGGCTGTGTATGAAAAGGCCCGCACGGCGCTGGTTAACCAGCTCAAGTCGTTCGATCCGCCGCTGACGGCCTCCGAGATCACCCGCCAACGCTTGGCCCTGGAAGACTGCATCCGCAAGGTGGAAGCCGAGGCGGCCAAGGGCTCGCTCGCCCAGTTCCTGGGGCGTCAACCTGAGGCCACCGGGGGCGCTGCCCCGTCGTCTGCCGCTCAACCGCCCGCCGCGCCGACCCCGGCTGCCCGCCCGCCGGCGCCGGACATGCCGCGCGCCGCGCCGCCTCAGGCCCCGGCAGCCGCCCCCCCGCCGATGGCGCGTGCGCCGCAGCCTGAAGCACGGGTGATGCCGCCGCCGATCGAGCCGCGGCTTGAGACGCCGCGCGCGCCGGTCGCGCCTCTGCCACCGCCGCCACCGCCCCTCGAAATCCCGCGCGCCAGATCAATTTTTGGAAGAACGGGCTGCGATTAGTGGTAGGTTGGTGTTGAGTGAATATGCTAAACGAGCCATCAAAAAATAATTTCGGATTGCGGATTTGGGGATTTCGGATT
>CALSBD010000438.1:0-3583 GCA_943373055.1 Rhizobium sp. Q54 | reverse complement strand
GGGCGCCATCGCCGACGAGGATGTCGCGATCTGCTCGGCGATCGGCGATGCTGGCTTGCCGCTGTTGGAAGCGATCGCGGCTAAGAAGGGCGGTGGGCGGGTCAATGTGCTCACCCATTGCAATGCCGGCTGGCTCGCCACCGTCGACTGGGGCACCGCCACCGCGCCGATCTACAAGGCGTTCGATAAGGGCCTTGATGTCCATGTTTGGGTCGATGAAACCCGCCCGCGCAGCCAAGGCGCCTTTTTGACCGCCTATGAGCTCGGCCACCACGGCGTGCCGCACACGGTGATCCCTGATAACTCCGGAGGCCACCTCATGCAGCATGGCGAGGTCGACATTGTGATTGTCGGCACTGATCGCACCACCGCGACCGGCGATGTCGCCAATAAGATCGGCACCTACCTAAAGGCGCTCGCCGCTCATGATAATGGCGTGCCCTTCCACGTGGCCTTGCCGTCGCCCACCATCGACTTCGGCCTCACCGATGGCGTCCGCGAGATCCCCATCGAGACCCGATCGGGCCGCGAGGTGTCGCACATCACCGGACGAACCGATGACGGGCGCATTGAAACCGTTGAGATCGTCGCTCCCGGCTCGCCGGTGATGAACCACGCCTTCGACGTCACCCCCGCGCGCTTGGTCACCGGTCTCATCACCGAGCGCGGCTGCGCGCCGGCCACCCGCGAGGGCATCGCGGCGTTGTTTCCCGAACAGGTCGGGCGCGGGTGAGGGGGCGTTGGGTTAGGCGGCCGAGACGAGCGTACCGACAAAGCCGGTCGCTGGCTTCGCTGGCATGGCGGATGTGGCCAAGCCATAGTCCTTGAGGAACACATAAGCCGGCACGGGCTTGCCCACCAGATAGCCTTGGCCATGGGTGACGCCCAGCTTGCCAAGCAGGTCCTGCTGGGTGCTGGTCTCGATGCCCTCCGCCACGGTGGCCATGCCCAGCCGATCGGCGAGCCGCACCAGCATCTCCACAATGGCGTGGGCCGCGTCGTCTTTTTCCACGAAATCGACGAAGCGCTTGTCAATCTTGATGATATCCACGCCCAGGTCTTGCACGTGGGACAGCCCGTTGTGTCCGGTCCCGGTGTCGTCGAGCGCCATGCGGAAGCCGACGTCGCGCACCGACTGCACGACCGTGCGCAGCTCGGTGTCACCCAACAAATGCTGCCGCTCGGTCAGCTCAAATATGATCTGCCGCTTATCGACGCCCGCGTCGCGGACAATCTGCGTCATCTCCGACAGGAAGGTGGGTGAGGCGAAGTCCGCAGCCACCACGTTGAACGCCACATGAAACGCCGGGTTCGTCTGCAAAATCGGCTGCAGCTCGGCCAGCGCGGTTTTCATCACCGCGCGCGTCATCGGGATGATCACCCCGGTCGCCTCGGCCTGCGGGATGAATGCCAAGGGCGGCACAATCGTGCCATCGGCGCGCACCTGGCGCATCAGCACCTCGCAGCCGACGATCTGGCCCGATTGAAGGTCAAACGTCGCCTGATAGTAGGGGCGGAACTCGCCGCGGCTCAAGGCCGCCAACAGCACCTTGCGCGGGTCGGCCGGCCGGTTCATCTCACGCACGGCGGCAAAGGCCGCCAAGGCGCCAAACAGACCGCCCACCAGATAGCCGAGCCATACCCACTGCCGGCCCCATTGGTCAAAGGCCGCACGGCTGATCGCAATGTGCGCGGTGAGCGGATAGCGCTCTGAGGTCGCCGCACGCGTCACCGGCTGCTCGACCGCCCCGCCACGCCCGGTAAACCGCGCAACCGCCATGCCCTGCTCAATGGTGAGGTTTGCCTCCGCATGATCGCGCACGTCCGACGGCAGCATGTCATACAACAGGCCGTCCAGGTCAGACACGACCACAATGGTTCCTTCGGTCTCCACCTGCCAAGCCACGATCAGGAAGGGGTGCCCATTGGCCATCGCCGCGCGAAACCGCAGCGCGCTGTTGGTGGCGGCCACGCCGGAAAACGCCGGCACCGACACCGTGTCGCTGTGGGTGAAATCGTGGAAGGCGGAACACACGCGCTGACCGGCAGCGTCAAACAATTCGATGTTCTTCACGGTGCCGCTGCGATTGACAATCGTCGCCAGGGCGCCATTGGTGGCGCATGTCTGCCGATTGACTTCGGAGCCCTCATGGGCGGCCATGATGGCGTAGTCGGTGGCCCGTTCGGCCCGCTCGATGACCGACTGTGTGATCCGCTCCAGGTGGCCGTTATTGGCCGTGCGCATCAAAACGTCATGGGCAAGCGACCCCAGGGCCATGCCCATGGCCACGAAAAGCCCGCCCAGGCCAACGACCGTCAGCCCCCGTCGAACGCGTGATTGATGTCCTGTCGTGCTCGCCATGCCCAAACGTTACCCGCCCACTCTTGACATTTCGTTGCTATCGCGTTGGGTCGTCCGCATTTCGAACATCTCTCACTGGGGCAGCCGTCCAACTCTTCCCAGACTGCGGCGCTCCGCCGTCAGGGGCGCGTGGGCGCGCAGGGCATTGGGGCCCTGGGTGGGATAGGTGTAGGCGCCGACCGCGCTATTGGAGAGCATGTTGCCGGCGAGGTCATAGGTATAGGTGCGCGTTTCGCTCGCATTGGCGGCATTTTGCGCCCGGGTGAGCTGGTCAAGGGTGTCGTAGGTACAGGTCCAGCCCTCGGGCGAGGGGGTGAGCTTGGCATCGGTGATCCCCGTGATGCGGCCGATCGCGTCGCGCTGATAGGTGACGGAGAAGAACGGCGGCGGCGCCGGCGTGCCACGCACCTCGTGGCTGAGCGCCGTCATCCAGCCGCGCGAGGTGGAAAACTGGGCGCGCAACACGCTGGTGGGGGTCGACACCACCTGCACAGGACCCTCGGCGGTGTAGCCAATGGTCCACACTGCGCCGGGCACGGCGGTGTCAAAAACAAATAATTATCAGACTGCACTAATTGAAAAATCTGGTACTGTTCTAACGAGCATCAAAAGCACCCGTTCTTTTGATAATATACAAAAAACACGAGCTCCCTGTGCTTTTGAGCTAGGATTGGGATGGGCGGCCAACAAATAATCTTGTAACTCGCTTTCGGGAACCTCAAATATCATTGATTGCTCAACGCTATCTTTGAAAGGATTCCAAAGCATCCAAATATCAAAAACGTTCGTGTCCAGAAATATTGAAATATTAGAAAAAACGACCTTAAATTTATTATCACCATCTAGTAACAACAAGTTGAGTTCCCTTCCGTTATAAAAAATATCTTCTATATCGAAGTGATTACTAAGTATGTCAGTGCTTAGATTCACAACTTTTACTAAGCTTTTCATTTCAGTACCTCCATTTTAAAGAATCATAATTTTTGCCGCCAATATTAAATCCACCAGGTCGATCAACTCTAATGGTTGGGCGGTCAGTAGTTTTTGAGACAGGATACTGAGTGATAGTTTCTCCATTTGCGCCAACTCCAGTCCTTACACCTTCGCCTCTATCAATAACCGTTGCTGGATCAGTCCACTTTTCAAAGTCTTCATCTGGATTTCCTCCGGAAGCATCGACATTTACGTCCCTTGCCCCTTTGCCGGTCATGGGACCCGCTT
>CALSBD010000437.1:0-3594 GCA_943373055.1 Rhizobium sp. Q54 | reverse complement strand
GCTGCGGACGACGCGATGGTGCACATCGACGGCACGCCGGTGGGCCGGCAAGGCCCCACCGAGCGGCGCCGGCGCGCGGCGGCCTATGTGCCTGAAGAGCGGCTCGGCCGTGGCGCGGTGCCCGGGTTCAAGCTCTCCGACAACGCGGTCCTCACGCGCCACGCCACCGACACTGATTTCAGCCAGCTCGGCTTCGTCAAGCTCAGCCGCGCGCTCGATCTTGTCGACCGGGTGACGCGGCTCTTCGACGTGCGCAAGGGAAAGCGCGATCCCGAAGCGCGCGCGCTGTCGGGCGGCAATTTGCAAAAGTTCGTCATGGGCCGCGAAATGGACCGCTCGCCCGGCATCCTGGTTGTCAACCAGCCCACGTGGGGTGTGGATGCCGGCGCGGCCGCCGTCATTCGCCAAGCGCTGATTGATCTGGCGGCCAAGGGCTCGGCTGTCGTCGTCATCAGCCAAGATCTCGATGAGATTTTCGAGATCGCCGACCGCGTCGCCGTCATCTCGCGCGGCACCTTGTCGGAGGCCTTCAAGGCCGCCACGGTGGATCGCGAGGCGATTGGCCTGTTGATGGGCGGCGCCCATGGCGCGGAGGCGACCGGTCATGCGGCTTGAACTGGAAAAGCGCGCCGAGCGCTCCACCGCCATGGCCCTCGCCTCGCCGGTGATCGCGGTGGCGCTGACGTTGATCGTCGGCGCGCTCATCTTCATGGCCATCGGCATCTCACCCACCCGCGGCCTCTACACCTTGTTTGTTGAGCCGCTCACCCAAGCCTGGTCGTTGCAAGAGTTGGTCGTGAAAGCGACACCGCTGGTGCTGATCGGCTGCGGGCTCGTCGTGTGTTATCTCGCCAATGTGTGGAACATCGGCGCCGAGGGCCAGTTCATCGCCGGCGCGCTGTTCGGTTCCATGTTGCCCATTCTCGCAACCGGCTTTCAAACGCCGTTCACCTTGCCGCTCATGCTTGCCATGGGCGTCATTGGCGGCATGGCCTATGCCGCGATCCCCGCCTTTCTGAAGGTGCGCTTCGGCACCAACGAGATCCTCACCTCATTGATGCTTGTTTATGTGGCAAGTCTGTTCCTCGATTGGCTGGTGCGTGGTCCTTGGCGCGATCCAGCTGGCTATAACTTCCCCGAAAGCGTGGTGTTCTCGCCGTCAGCTACCATGCCCACCCTCGGCGATGGTCGCATGCATGTGGGTGCGATTGTCGCGGTGGTGGTGGCGCTCGCGCTGTTTGTGCTGCTCGCCCGCTCTCTCAAGGGGTTTGAGATCAAAGTGCTGGGCCAAGCCCCGCGCGCGGGCGCTTTCGCCGGTTTCTCGCAGTCGAAGATGGTCTGGTTCGCCTTTCTCCTGTCGGGCGGGCTGGCGGGACTTGCCGGCATCATGGAGGTTGCCGGCCCCATTGGTCAGCTGCGGCCGACCATTTCACCCGGCTATGGCTTCACCGCCATCATCGTCGCGTTCCTCGGGCGGCTGAACCCGCTGGGGGCCTTGATCGCCGGCCTCACCCTCGCGCTCACCTACATTGGCGGCGAGGCAGCGCAGGTGTCGCTAGGGGTTTCGGAAAAGATCACCCGCGTGTTCCAAGGCATGCTGCTCGTCTTTGTGCTCGCGTGCGACACGCTCATTTTGTACCGGGTGCGCCTCGTCGGCGCCAAGACCGCCGCGCGGGGGGCCTGATGGGGATCCTGGAAGCCTTCCTGATCACGGTGGTCACCGCCGCCACACCCTTGTTGATCGCCGCTTTAGGCGAGCTTGTGGTCGAGCGCTCCGGCGTCCTCAATTTGGGGGTCGAGGGCATGATGGTGATGGGCGCGGTGTGCGGCTTCGGCGGTGCGTTTCTCACCGGCAGCCCACTCGTTGGCGTGTTGGCCGCCATTGCCGCGGGGATGGTGATGGCCGGCCTGTTCGGCGTGCTCACGGTGTTTCTCGCCACCAACCAAGTCGCCACCGGCCTCGCCCTCACACTGCTTGGCATCGGCCTGTCGGGATTGATCGGCGAACCCTTTGTCGGCAAACCGGGGCAAGCACTTGATAAGATCGAGATCCCGCTTCTCTCCGACATCCCCTTCGTTGGGCCGATCCTGTTCAACCAAGACCCGCTTGTATATCTCGGCTTTGCGTTGGTGGCGGGCGTGGCCTATTTCCTGTTCCGCACCCGCGCGGGGCTGATGTTGCGGGCGTGTGGGGATAATCCCGATAGCGCGCACATGCTCGGGTTCGGCGTCCTCAAGGTGCGTTTCCTAGCGGTTCTGTTTGGCGGGGCGTGCGCGGGGCTGGCCGGGGGCTACCTGTCCATCGCCTACACGCCGCTGTGGGCGGAAGGCATGACGGCGGGGCGTGGCTGGATCGCGCTTGCGCTCGTCGTGTTCGCCACTTGGCTGCCGCTGCGGGTGCTGGTGGGGGCTTATCTGTTCGGCTTGATGACGATTTTGGGCTTCCATGCCCAAGCTTTAGGCGTCGGCGTGCCATCGCAATTCTTGTCGGCGCTTCCCTATCTTGCGACGATTGTCGTGCTCGTGATCATCTCGCGCGCGAAGTCGTTGGTGGCGGCCCACACGCCCGCCGCGATCGGTCGGCCGTTCGTGCCAACCCATTGAGTTGACAACCCGCTCACGCGCGGGTGCCCCTTCATGATGCGCCCGTTAAGCGCATCGTGCCGCCACGCCAGGGACCGCCGCGGTTCGCGCTCCTGGCCGAAGACAAAAGCGAACCGCGCACCAACCAGGAGGCGCCTTGCCGCGCGTCCTCAGGGAGACAGGTACCATGCGTTCCATCATCAAGGCGCTGGCCGTGGCGGCGGGGGCCGTCGGGCTTCTGGCCGCTGGCGCGGCGGTAGCCGAACCGGTCAAGATCGGCTTTGTCTATGTCGGCCCCAAGAATGACGGCGGCTGGTCACAGCGCCACGACAAGGGCCGCCTCGACGTCGAGAAGGCGTTCCCTGGCAAGGTGACCACCACCTTCGTCGAAAACGTGCCCGAAGGCCCTGACGCCGAGCGCGTCATCGAGCAGCTCGCGCGCTCGGGCCACAAGCTCATCTTCACCACCTCGTTCGGCTTCATGAACCCGACCCTCAAGGTCGCGCAGAAGTTTCCGGACGTGAAGTTCGAGCACGCCACCGGTTATAAGCGCGCCGACAATGTGGCGACCTACAACGCCCGCTTCTACGAAGGCCGCTACGTGATCGGCCAGATCGCCGCCAAGATGTCGAAGAAGGGCATGGCCGGCTATATCGGCTCCTTCCCGATCCCCGAAGTGGTGATGGGCATCAACTCGTTCCTGCTCGGCGCCCAGTCGATCAACCCGAACTTCAAGATGAAGGTCGTGTGGGTGAACACCTGGCATGACCCGGCCAAGGAATCCGACGCTGCCAAGTCGCTCATCGACCAGGGCGTGGATATTCTCACCCAGCACACCGACAGCCCGGCGCCGCTGCAAATCGCGCAGGAGCGCGGCATCTTCGCGTTCGGCCAGGCCGAGAACATGTATGAGTTCGCCCCCAAGGCGACGCTCACCTCGATCGTTGACAACTGGGGTCCGTACTACGTTAAGCGCGTGGGCGAGCTCCTCAATGGCACCTGGAAGTCGAC
>CALSBD010000436.1:0-3595 GCA_943373055.1 Rhizobium sp. Q54 | reverse complement strand
CACGGCGGGCGCGGAGCGGCGCGTGGCGAGGAGGGCAAGAGCGTCGGGCATCAAAAACCTCGTCAGGACTGGTTTGGCGCGCTCATAGCAGAGGCGGCGGCGGGCGTCTTGCCATGACACCACTCTCACGACATTTTGCGGCCCTAGTCGCTGATATAGTGCACGGTCATGACAGGGGCGTCGCTGCAAGATTCGGTGGTCCCGCGCGGCAACAGATGAGATAGGCGATGGCTGATCACACGACACGCTCTGAGGGCACGCACCGCTGGCTTAGCCGCGCGGTGGCGCTTGTTCTGGCGGTCGTGGTTGCCGGCATCAGCCTTGAGGCGTCGGCGCAGGGCGGTGGTCCAGGCGGCGGCCCGGGCGGCGGTCCCGGCGGGCCGGGCGGCGGTCCGGGTGGTGCGCCGCCAGGCGCGGGCGGTGGAGCCCCGCGTTTGGACGGTCTGGGGCTTGCCCCGCCTGGTGGCGTTGGTGGGGCGCGCATCGACCCGTTGGCGGTGCCGCTGGTGCCTCCGGGGGTGACACCTCCGCCGGTTGGCGGCGGCGCGCCGTTGGTTTTGCAGCCCCCAGGCGCCCCCGTGCCACCGGGCGGCACCGGATCGCGCCCGGCTGCGACGTCGCCCGCGCGGGTCGGCATCGGCCCGCTCGAAACCAAGCCCCGCTTGCGGCTGGTCGCCAAGCTATCAGAAGACACCGCGCCGCTGCGGTCAGGGCTCGTGTGGCGCGTCTATCATGTGAACCCTAACGGCGGCAGCCTGGAGGCGCTCGATCTCGTGGCGACCGGCACCGGCGGCGAGGCTGAGTTTATGCTCGATCCGGGCAGCTATATTGTCCACGGCGCGTTTGGACGCGCGGGCGCCACCACGAAAGTGGAGCTGGCGGAGGCCGCCAAGCGCACGGAGACGATGATTCTTAATGCCGGTGGGCTCAAGCTCAATGCGCTCAATGTGGGTGACCGCGCGTTGCCGGAGGATCTTTTGACCTTCGACATCCTCACGCGCGAAACCGCGGGCGCGGAGCCCACGCTGGTGGTGAGCGGGGTGAAACCCGGCCGCATCGTCCGGCTCAATGCCGACACCTACCGCATTGTCAGTCGGTTCGGCTCCTTGAATGCGGTGGTGCGGGCGGAGCTGACCGTACACCCGGGCAAGGTCGTCGAGGCGACCATGTATCACAAGGCCGCGCGGCTCACGCTCAAGCTTGTCAACGAGCCCGGCGGCGAAGCTCTCGCCAATACCAAATGGGAGGTTCACTCCCGCAGTGGCGATAAGCTGGTGGGGGATTTGATTGGCGCGTTTCCCACCATCGTTCTGGCCGAGGGGGAATACACCGCCGTCGCCAGTAACCAGAACAACGTGTTCACCCGGGAGTTCAAGGTGGAGGCCGGGGTGGATCGCGATGTCGAGGTGGTCGCCGAGCGCCCGTGACGGCGCGGACCCGATCATGCGTCTCGACGGGCGTCACCCGTCGCGCGATACCCGCACCCGATCAGCGTATTCGCGCGTGACCTCGGCAAGCTTGGCGACCAGCTTGCGGGCCGTGGGGTTGGTGGTGTCCTTGGCCTTTTCCGTCACCATGGCGCGGGCGGCTTGCACATGCTGCGCGATCAAGGCCGGTGGCAGGAAGCGGCCATCGGGCGAGGCGTCCAAGAGATGGCACAGGCTGCCACAGACTTCTCCCACCAACGGATAGCCGAATGTGGAAGCCTCGCCGCGCAAGTCATGGGCGGTGCGATACAGCGCATCCATGGTGACGGCATCGAGCCCTTCATTGACCGTGGTTTGCCAAGCGGTGGTCAGGTGGCCGATTTGTTCGGCCAGCCACATGTCAAACCGCACACCCAACTGGTCCATGGCCGCCTCGGCGGCGGCGACCGGGTCAAACGAGGTCGACGCCCGCTTTGGCTTGGCCTTGCTGCGCAAATCGATCTTGGGGGCGATCACTTCGGCGTCGGGTCCAAAGTCGAACCCGTCGTCGAACGCGTTGGCGGCCTCGTTCGAGCCCATGGCGGTGAGTACCCCGTAAAAAGTCCAGGTCTCGTCAAAGTAACCCGGCGCCGTTAAGGAAGCGTCACCTGCGCTGGTGGGTCTTTGGTCCGGCCTTAGACGCTGGATTTTGGCTTCGATGTTCGTGTCGTCGGCAGACCTGCGGCGCGTTGGGCCCGGCTGGTCGTATGAATGCGCATGCGACGAAATTCCCTCTTGGTGGCGACATGCTGATCGCTGGGCTTTTCCCCGTGCTGTGGGGTCGATTCTATTTGATCCAAATTCGAAAATATGAATGTCTATCCGTTCATTCTACAAATAGAGTGTGAACATTCTAATCGATTGATGAAACCGATGCGGGAGTCATCACCTGTATCAAAAGTAGAGTATGTAACATCTAACCGTGCGTGTATTCACACCAAAATCCGTCGTTCAATTTTTGAAATGAACCGCGCCGTTGTGGGTTTCAGTTTCCGAACTAAAATATTCATTAACCAGATTGCACAGGGCAATCTGAACAAAGACATTCAAGGAGGGCGTAATAATGCGTACATATCAGACTTTGAAGGCTGCAATACTTGCAGCGTCCGTAAGCGCTTTGGTTCTGTCTTCGACAGGGTCGTCTTTTGCCCAAGAATTGGGGATCGACGAGGCCGCGTCCGAAACCGCCTCAGAGCTGCCGGCGTGGCCACAAGAGGCGGCTGACACCAGCCAGCACACCTCCGACGGACCGCTGACGGCGGAACAATCCCGGGCGGCGCGGGCGGGGACGATGCCGACCTTGAAGCCAGGGGAGTATGGCACCGACCGTGATAACCAGAACAACCGTGGCACCAATACGCCTGACTACGACATGGATACTTACCTCTACAATACGAGCACGAAGTCGCCGATTGAGTTCGACGTGATCTTGCCGTCCGGGTCGACCGGTCGGTCCGGTACGTTGCGACTGGATGTCTACGACGTCGACGTGGCTCAAGGCGAAGTGGACATCGTCTATGTCAACAATGTTCGGGTCGGCACGCTCAATGGGCGCGACAGCACGTGGGGCGTGAACATCTTCACCATTGCCCCGGGGATCTTGCGGGCCGGTCGCAACACGGTGAAAGTCGACATCGATACCAAGAACCCCAAGCGGGGCACCTGGGCGGTGACGATTAACTGGGGCATCATTGCGCTAGCGGGCGGATCGGCCAACGTTGCCGGCATCAACCGGTGCTGGGTCACGCCAACCACCATCAAGGCGGGACAGCCGGTCAACTTCTTCGCGGAATTGGCGGAGACAGTGTCGCAGGTGAAGGTCATCGTCGCGGGTCGGACGATCTATCTCACCGATCCCGATGGCGACAAGGTGTGGTCGACGGCTTGGGTGCCGCCGGTGGCGCTGAAAGGCCGGACCTATGCCTTCAGCATGCAGGCGATCAAGTCGGGGCGGCTTATTTCGACGTGCCCGACGCTCAAGATCACGCCGTGATCGTCGCCTTGCGTCAGGCCGTCACCTAACCGGGTGACCCACCTCAAACACAAAGCGCGCGTCCACCCCTGGACGCGCGTTTTTGCATGTCGCCCGTCAGGGCAAGGGATCCGTTTGCGCGGACACCGCGTCGCAT
>CALSBD010000435.1:0-3612 GCA_943373055.1 Rhizobium sp. Q54 | reverse complement strand
CCCGCCCGGCGCGGCGTAGGCGAGCACGCCGTAGATGTCGATGTCGGCGATCGACGGCGCGGAGCCCACCATGAACTCGCGGCCGGTGAGATGCTTGTCGAGCATGGTGTAGGCGAGCTTCGCCTCGCCCTGGTACATCTCGACGGTTTCCTTGGCCATATTGCGGAAGCCCAGCGCCTGGCCGCGCAGCCGATAGGTCTGCGGCGCCAACCGGTCGAAGTCCCAGAACATCCATTCACGCGCCTCAATGCGCTCCCAGCGATCAGCTCCGCCGAACTTGCCGAGCCGGTCGGCGAGCACTTCCAGGATGACCGCCGACTGGACGAACACGCGGCCGTCGCTTTCATCGCGCAAAGCAGGCACTTGGCCATAGCGATTGATGGCGAGGTACTCAGGCGTCTTGTGGGCGCCCTCGCGCAGATTGATATGCCGATAGGCGAACGGCTGACCGCTGAGCGACAGCATCAAGCCGACCTTATAGGTGGGGCCGGACAAGAAGACGCCATAGAGCGTGAAACGATTGGACATGGAACCTCGGCGGGCGCAGTGGGAGATGGAAGACGAGATGAACGGGACTTACGCGGCTAGGAGCCAACCACGTTGCGCCAGATAGGCGCGCTCCTCGGGCGAGGCGGCGGCATCCCAGCGGGCAAGCCGCGGCGCCATGATTTTGTTCCACACCGGCGGGATGAACGCCAGCAGGATCATTGTCATATAGCCGTGAGGCATGGTCGGCGCGCTGGCATCGACCTCCAGCTCCCAATAGGGCCGCATGGCTTGGCGGTGATGGTGGGAGTGGCGGGTGAGATTATAGAGCATCACGGTCGACACCTTACGATCACAGTTCCAGCTGTGGCGCGGCTCGACGCGGGTGCCGGGCAGGCGGACCAATCCGTAATGCTCGATGTAATTGACCACCTCTAGATAGAATTTTCCTTGGGCGGCCAGGATGACGAACATCAGCGCGCCAAGCCCGCCGGCCGCGTAGATCCACAGCGCGAGATAAACGAGCGAATAGATCTGGCCATTGATCGCCCGATTGCGCAGCGAGAGCACCGGCTCGCCAGCGCGCCCAAGGCGCTCGGCCTCGACCGCAAAGGCGGACTTCAGCTGACCAATCGTGGAGCGCACAACAAAGCTCAGCACATATTCGCCACGCCGCGCGGTCGCCGGATCCCGTTCGGTGCCCACATACCGGTGGTGAGTGACGACATGCTCGATGGCAAATGTCGTATCGAGCGTGAAGCCCAACAGGCCACGGCCGACCTCGACATCACGCCACCGATTGACCCGATGGACGAGCTCGTGTGCGACCGTGACGCCCGCGCCGCCATATAAAAGCCCCAGCGACAGAGCGCCGCCGACAAGATCCAACGGACCGGTCGCCGCGCGCGCGGCGGCCATGTCGAAGCCCACCCAGGAGGCAAGCGCGATCAGGCCGAACGGATCGCCGGTCGACAGGTGGGTCATGAAGACGAGCGTCAAGACCACCAAGAGCGGCCAGGTGGCAAACAAAAAGCCATCCAACAACGCCGAGAGCGCCGCCGAGGGCTTGAGATCATCGGTGCCGGCGGCTTCATCGACCAAGGTCGAGGATAAAAACGCCGCCCAAAAACCGCCCCACAGCCACGCTCCCCCCAGCGACGTGACGACGATGGCGAACACCAGGATCGCCGACATCACGCCATAGCGGACAGCAACCAACATGGTGGCTCCCTCCCCTGCCCAACACACGCAGAGATGCGGCTGCAGACAAAACCACACCTCATCTCATCATTTTGGCGGGCGCGCCCACGCATCGCAAGCGCGCCCCCAACCAAACCCGCGCGGCCGCCCCGGTTTCAACGGCGGCGTCAAAATCCACGACGGCAGGATTGCACATCGAGGTCGGATCGTCTAGAACATTTCAAGAACATATCCAGGGCGGTTCGCAGCGGGTCTGATGTCGGGCGGCGCGAAAGTCTGTTGAAAAGCCGGTGAACCTAGGTCGCCAAGGGGGACGAGGCATGGGACAACGGCATGAAGGGGCCACGTGCGCAAGCGCGGTGGCGGTGTTGCGTTGGCGCGGATCGTCCATGGACGGACGGTGCGTCAAAGGAGGTCACGATGGCCGGAAGCGTGAACAAGGTGATCCTGGTCGGCAACCTGGGCAAGGATCCGGAAGTGCGGCGCACCCAGGACGGTCGGCCGATCGTCAATCTGCGGCTTGCCACCACCGAGAGCTGGCGTGACCGCGCCAGCGGCGAGCGGCGCGAGAAGACCGAGTGGCACACGGTCGTGATCTTCTCCGAGGGCCTCGCCAAGATCGCCGAGCAGTATCTGAAAAAGGGCTCGAAGGTGTATGTCGAGGGCCAGCTGCAGACGCGCGAGTGGGAAGATCGCGACGGTCAAAAGCGGTTTTCGACCGAAGTGGTGCTGCAAAACTATAACTCCGCCATGACCTTGCTAGATGGCCGCGGTGGCGGTGGTGGTGGCGGCGGTGGCGACGATTATGGCGAGGACCCCGCGCCCGCGCGTATGGAGCGCAGTGGCGGCGGCGGCGGTGGCCGGTCGATGGGCTATTCAGGCGGCGGCGATCGCATGGGTGGCGGTGGCAGCGGTGGTGGGGCCGGTCGCGGCCGGCCCGCCCCGGTTGGCGGCGACGACATGGATGATGAAATCCCGTTCTAAGCCGTCGACACCTTGGCCGTCGGGCCGGGTCACACGGGGGTGAGCGGTCCCGGTTGGCGCGGTTTTGAGGGCACGGCGCTGGTCCTCGTGGCGGCCGCGCGCGTAAACCTGCCTCGCACGTGGCGGCGTGGCGTGGCACGCTCGCAACCGTGACGTGACCGTGATTCGACGGATGTGAGCTGCGGTCGGCCGTCATTTGTCACCAGGCTTACGCGGTCAGCGACGCGGCGGTACATGAGAGACACGGCGTTGAGGGAGCACTCCAGGGGCCCATGAGCAAATCCGCGTTGAACAGCGACTTGTTTGGCACGGCGGCGGACACGCCGGGCGCGCCGGCCGAGGGCGCCAAGGCCCCGGTCGCGAAACCGTCGTTGAAGGAGCTCGCCTCGCGCGTGGCGGAGCGGGCGACCCCGGCCGCGAAGGGCACGCCCGATGAGAGCGGCTACACTGCGTCGGCGATCGAGGTGCTCGAAGGGTTGGAGCCGGTGCGGCGCCGGCCCGGCATGTACATTGGCGGCACCGACGAGAAGGCGCTGCACCACTTGTTCGCCGAGGTGATCGACAACGCCATGGACGAGGCGGTAGCTGGTCACGCCACCTTCATCGATGTTGCCTTGGGGGCCGACGGCACCTTAAGCGTGCAGGATAATGGGCGCGGCATTCCGGTCGATCCACACCCGAAGTTTCCCGGTAAATCCGCCCTTGAAGTGATCATGACCACCTTGCACTCGGGCGGTAAGTTCGATTCCAAGGTCTACGAGACCTCCGGCGGCCTCCATGGCGTGGGCGTCTCGGTCGTCAACGCGCTGTCCGATCGGCTGGAGGTCGAGGTCGCGCGCAATCGCAAGCTCTACCGGCAGATCTTTTCGCGGGGCCACGCGCAAGGGCCGCTCGAAGAGGTTGGCGAGGTGATGAACCGGCGCGGCACGGTGGTGCGGTTTC
>CALSBD010000434.1:0-3625 GCA_943373055.1 Rhizobium sp. Q54 | reverse complement strand
CAATCAGGAACGCTGCCTGCGCGCGGTCCTTGCGCGCCTTGAGAACATCCGGCCCACCCTGGCGTCGATCGGCAACAATGAGCTTGTGCACCGCGAACCGCTCCGGGCGGGGCACCTGCGCGAGCACGCCATACCGATAGGGCACCGCGACCGGGATCGGGTCGGCGATCAGGAAGTTGAGATAGTGCAAGGACTGCACATGAACGCCGAGCGCGACCAAGGGTTTGAGCCCTTCGTCTTCCTCGAAGGAAGGGGTGAGGAATTCGACGAGGAGGTCGCCCCCCGTTTGCGTCCACCGCCACGTCTTGTTTTGGTCAAGCGTCGGCGCGGGCGCGAAGCGGAATGTGGACAACGTCTCTTGGATCGGCTCGGAGATATGATCTTGAAGCGCGAGCGAAAGTCGCGCGAAGCTCGCGACATCCAAATCTTCAGTGGTCAGCAAGGGTTCCAACGAGAACCGCACGCCAAGTTCGCCTTCGTAAAGACGAAAGGCCTGCGTTCCGACCAAGGTACCGCCAAGTCGAAAAACACCTGTCCGTTGGAACGCTGTCAATAGCGAACCGACCGTGGCGTCAACGGGCAGGAAGCCCTCAGCGCGGAGAATTCGGATAAGCCGCGACCGGCTTGCCGTCCGAGCCTTGCGGGTTTCTCTGAGCTCTTCGTGGGCCGCGAGGCGCTGTCGAAGCTCCTCGGTGTCCTCGCCGATATAAGCGGTGCGAACCGTCGAACCGACACGATAGCTGTCATACCAATAGGCTTTGTCGCCGCGCTGCACGCGGGTTGGCGTGCCTTGGAGATCGCTGACGGCGTCATCAAGGAGGTTGCGCAGAAGGTCGTGATAGACCGTATTTGCCAAAATGGAGTGACGGCGCAGCATGGCTTGCTCAACAAAACCAAATTTCGTTGAGCATACGCCGTGCACAACAAAAGTCAATTTTGTTGTGCAAGAAACGAAAAAGATGATCAAGGCGAATGCCGCCACCCGTCGGCGCGCGACGCGGCAGACGCAAGATACTCAAATATAACGAGAATTTCGGCACTTTAGCGAGGTTTGGCTGGGGCGCTAGGATTCGAACCTAGATAGCGGGTACCAAAAACCCGAGTCCTACCGTTAGACGACACCCCAAACCGTGGGCAAGGGAATAGGGCGCTCGCGGGCGGGGGTCAAGGGTGTCGTGGCGTTTCACACGGCTTGTGGTCGGCGATCGAGCTGGGCGGGGCCCCAGACAGACCGGCCGGGGCCGTGGGTATCCGTGCGTCCAGCCTGGCGTTTTGGCCGCTCCAGGGCAAAGGCTGGCCGTGATTTTCCCCCACCTTGCAAATAGCCAGCGCAAAGCCCGCCTTGGGGGTTGCGCACCCCCCAGCCCGTCGCTATAAAGCCGGCCCGTGTCCGACGTGGTTTTCACCCGTCGGACATCTCAGGTCGGAGTGTAGCGCAGCCTGGTAGCGCACATCGTTCGGGACGATGGGGTCGCAGGTTCAAATCCTGCCACTCCGACCAACTCTCCCCTCACAATTACAAATCTTAGCGCACCGGATTGAAGGGGCGGACACGCGGGGACGACCCGCGCGCCCTAGACGGCATGTCATCAGCCAAACTTCAAAAACAACTTTGCGTAAGGTACCTTCAGCCCGTCGACAGCGCTTTTGGCGGCCGCGGCGTCACCTGCGCGGGATGCGGCGACGAGTGCGTCCACGCTCGCCTTTAATGCCCCGATCAAGCTAGCATAGGCCGGGTCAGCCGCTTCAGGCGCGGGGTGGGCGAAGATGTCGGCAGCCAAATAGGACAGAACCGCCGCGTCTTCACGCAGACGACCGAGCCCATCGCTGTCAAAGCCCTGATAGTTAGTGCCCAAGATCGCTTCCATTTTGGCATGATAGGCATTCATGCGATCCGAGAAGCCGATCACGCCGTTGCGGGCATGTAAGGCACTGATCTGGTCACGGATCGCTTCAAGCGTCTCATGGGCCTCGGTCAGTTTTCCGGCGGCAATCTCGTCTGCAGCTGTCATGGCTATCCGTGAGACCGCGCCCAGCGTGTCGGCCAGAGCGGGATCGTCCACGTATTGTGGCGGCGGCGCTGCCTTCACGGCTGCCCCAAGCGCGTTCCATTTGGCAAGAAAGCTTGCCGTAGCGCGGGCGCTCTCTTCCGGCTTCTTCGCGTTGGTTTGGAACAGCGCACCACGATAGTCACCGTATGCCGCGCGCAGCGCCATCTCGAAATCGGTGACGGGACCACCAAGCGCGGACGTGACGGTGATGGCGGCAACAACGAGGCCGCAGGCTCCCCGGGTAACGGCGGACTTCAAGGACTGTAGCATGGTCAATTCCTTCTGGTTCGGGATCACCTGCCACGCCCTCGACCCGCCCCGCGCCTTCGATGGCGGCGAAACACCCAACCAAACAGGCCCGAAACGAAACGACGGAGCATGGATCGCCTCCCAAGGTACGGCATGGCAGCCACTTGGCAGCGCATGAGGGTGAGTGTGACGAACCGGCAGAGAAATCACATGCGATAAATCAAATGTGGCTAACTCTTCATCTTTATTGCACTTTTTTAATATTGCGGAGCACTCGCGTTTTTGTCCATGACGGGCGCGGTGGCTTCGTTTACCAGACGTGGGCCGCACGGCGTGGGAGGCCTTGATGGATTTTGACACGAGCTTTGAGCCCCGGCATGGCGAGGCGTGTCAGGTGTCGGCGTTGGTGCGGCGGGTGACGGCGCGCAATCCGGGGCCGTTCACGTTCCATGGCACCAACAGCTATGTGGTGGGCGATCGCTCGGTCGTGATCATTGACCCGGGCCCCGCCGATGCCGACCATGTGGCGGCCTTGCTCGCGGCTGTGGGCCGTGCGCCGGTGGCGGCGATCCTCGTCACTCACACCCACCGCGATCACGTCGACGCGGTCGATGCGCTCAAACGGGCAACCGGGGCGCCGGTGATTGGCGCGGGGCCGCACCGCACCGCGCGGCCGCTGCATCTGGGCGAGATCAATCCGCTCGACGCGGCCGCCGACCTCGACTATCGCCCCGACCGGGTGCTCGACGATGGCGCGATGGAGACCTATGACGGCTTTCGCCTCACCGTGATCGCCACCCCGGGCCACACCGCCAACCACCTCTCATTCGCGTTCGAATCAGACGTTGGCGAAAGCGCGTTGTTCTCCGGCGATCACGTGATGGCATGGTCGACCTCGATCGTGGCGCCACCCGATGGCGCGATGGCCGACTACATGGCCTCGCTTGATCGCCTGTTGGAGCGACCCACGGAGCGGGTCTATTGGCCGGGCCATGGCGGGCCGGTCATCAAGGTGCCGGAGTTTTTGCGCGGCCTTCGGCTGCACCGCTTGGGGCGCGAGCGCTCGATTGTCGAGCTCGTCGGGCGCGGTGTTGCGACGATCCCCGAACTGGTCGCGATGATGTATCAATCGACCGACAAGCGGCTCCATGGCGCCGCCGCCCTCTCCGTCCTCGCTCATGTGGAAGATCTTGTCGCCCGCCACGAGCTTGCTTGCGCGGGAGCACCAGCGCTTGATCAGCGTTATTGGCGACCGTGAACGAGCCTCGGCTTATTGCTGACCGGTCGCGTTGATGACGGCGGCGTCGAGCGCGGTCAGGAAGGCG
>CALSBD010000433.1:0-3648 GCA_943373055.1 Rhizobium sp. Q54 | reverse complement strand
GTTGCCGGTCAACACCGCGACGTCCGCCTTCATGTCGAAGGTGCCCTTGTCGCCGGTTGCCGTCTGGTCGGCCTGCGTGATGATCACGCTGCCTTCGGCTTCCAGTTTCTTGATTTGGCTTTGCGCGTTCGCCTCGGTCGCCCGCGCCGCATTGGCCGCCTGGCCCTCGTAGAACACCTTGAGCCGGGTGGTCTTCAGCGTGCTCTCGCCCTGGCGCACGGCCACATTGCCGATGAAAACGGCCATGCTTTGCTCGTCATACACCTCGGCGCGGTCCGCCTCGATCTGGATCGGCGCTCGATTGTTCGACGAACCAAAATCGCGGAACCCAGTCGAAAAGCTCTGCGCGAACGCCGGCAGGGCGGTGATCGTGGCAAGCGCGAGGCCAGCGACAAGCCCCCGCCAGAGGCCACCGCGCGCGCGGGCGCCAGGGGTCGAGGGGAGGAGGTCAAGACGCTCGGCGGTCATGGCTTGGAACCCTTCAAGTCCTGGCTCCCAACGGTCGGCGCGGTGGCGACGCTAGGCTCCTCGGAGGCAATGGTCATACGCACTTTGGAGTTAAAAATAATCACCTTCCCGCTGTCGCGCACCTCCGCGCCCACCGCCTCGATGCGAAAGCGCGCGCCCGTGATCGTCACCGGCGCATCGGTTTTAATGAGGCCGCTTTTGATATCCGCATGAGCGCGATCGGTGATGATCTCGTTGCCGTCGGTGGTGGTGATCTTGACGTTGCGTTCCAGCGCGACCGTTTCGTTGGCGCTATCATAGACCCCGTGCTTGGAGGTGATGCGCGCCCAATTGGGCTTCTCCATCTCCACCCGCGCTTCGATGTTCTCAAATTGGATGACCTTGGTGGTTTTGATCGACTGAAACGCCCGTTCGGCCGTGAGGTGATAGGCGCGATTGTTGGAAAAGCCCGAGACGCGCGGCTCCACCATGGTCAGCCCGTCCTTGGAGAACAGGGCGCCCGACACCTTCACCTCCGGCAGGAACGACACGGCCGCCACCGCCGCCACCACCGCAATCACGATCAAACCACCCACCACGGGTGCGGCGAACTTGAGCAGCCGCACGCGGCGTGAATGGCGGCGCGCGTCGTTGAACGCGCGGGTGCGCGCATTGTCATTGGCGGTACGGCTGGCAAGGTCTTGCGACACGACGACGACACGATCCTTCAGGCACGGGGCCGGTCGCGTCCCATTCGGTCTGACCTGGCCCGGTGCTCATGCCCTGGCAATGTGAAGGATTTGGGGCCGGTTGGCGAGAGCGAACGCTGCCCGTGAGGGATGCGCCGGATCAACTGTGCGCCAGGATGTCCTCGTCCGGCCAGCCCATCACATCGAGCTTTGCCCGTGTCGGCAGGAACTGGTAGCACGCCGCGGCGAGCTCCGTGCGCCCCTCGCGCGCCAACATCTGATCAAGCCGCTCCTTGAGCGCGTGCAGATGAAGAACGTCGGAGGCCGCATAAGCGATCTGCGCCTCCGTCAAGCTGTCGGCGCCCCAATCGGACGACTGCTGCTGCTTGGAGACATCGACATTGAGGACTTCCTTCAAAAGGTCTTTCAGCCCGTGCCGATCGGTGTAGGTGCGCACCAGCCGTGAGGCGATCTTGGTGCAATAGACCGGCTGCGGCATCACGCCGAACGTCGACCACAAGATCCCCAGATCAAACCGGGCGAAATGGAAGATCTTTACGATCGACGGGTCCGCCAACAGCCGCTTCAGATTCGGCGCGTCGGTAGCGCCTTGGGGAATGCGCACCACATCGGCGGTGCCGTCGCCCGGCGACAGCTGCACCACGCACAACCGATCGCGCTGCGGCTTCAGCCCCATCGTCTCGGTATCGATGGCAACGGCCCCTCGATACGCCGAAAGATCGGGCAAGTCGCCCTCGTGCACGCGAATGGTCATGGGTGGCCTCGGACTGGAAGAGAAGGAAACTGCGCGGCGGTAAGCGTGTGGCGGGGGCGTGTCAAGCTGGAAACCGCGCCAGGGCGCCGACCACCTCGCCGCGCCCGCAATCGGCGGCCAGACAGATGTGGCCAGACAGACGCGGCCGGTTGGCAAGGCCAGCAAGGGCTGGGCGCCGTATTAGGGTTGCCCGGCGTGGCGTGCCGGCCTACCTTGCCCTGATAGCGGTCGCCATTGAGGCGCCGGAGCGCGTATCCCATGTCCTCAGCTTCGCTTCATTCCACCGCCGGCCCGCCGGCCGCCCGCGCGTCGCGGCGGCCTCCGGCGCCGATCCCGCATGCGGACATGCTGGGGTTCTGGGGGTTCTTCAAGGCGTTGCGCGCCAACCCAATCGCCGCGTGGTCGCAGGCCGCCTATGAGCGCCCGTTCGTCAAGCTGGACGGCGGACGGCTGCGGCCGGATTTGCTGTTCGTCGCCGATCCGCTGATGGTGCGGCACGTGTTGCTGGATCGCGTCTCCAACTATGACAAGGGCGACGTGGTGCGTCGTCGGCTGCAGCCGGCCCTGGGCGACGGGGTGCTGATCGCGGGCGAAAAGAGCTGGCGGCCCCAGCGCCGCATCACCGCGCCGCTGTTTCAGCCGCGGCGCATCGACGCATTCTTCCCCGATATGCTGTCGGTTGCCAAGGCTGAGGCGTTGCGCCTGGCCGACCTGCGCGACGACGTGGTCATCGACGTCCACGATGCCATGATTGGGCTCACCTATAACGTGATTGCCCGCACCGCGTTCTCCTCCGAGACGGTCAGTGATCCGGCCGCGTTTTCGCGCGCCATCGCCGACTATTTCGACACCGCCGGCCGGGTTGATCTGGCGAGCTATTTGCGCTTGCCGGAGTGGATCCCCACGATCGGCCGCCTGCGCGCGCGCCCGGCGCTGAAGCTGTTTCGCCGCGAGATCGGCGGCATCATCGACCGCCGCCGTCAGGCCTTGACCCGCCACGGCGTGGGCGGCGTGCCCGATGACCTGTTGACGCGGCTCCTGACCAGCATCGACCCACAAACCGGCGCGACGCTGGATCCAGAGCGGGTCTACGACAACACCGTCACCTTCTTGGCCGCCGGCCATGAAACAACCGCCAACGTCCTGGCGTGGACGCTGTTCCTGTTGTCGGAGTATCCCGAATGGGACCAGCGCGTCTTCGAGGAGATCACTCGTGAGATCGGGACGGCCGATCCCACGCCCGAAGCGCTCGGCCGCCTGACGCTGACCCGCCAGGTGATCGACGAGGCCATGCGGCTTTATCCGCCCGCGCCCTTGATCCCACGCATCGCGCTGGAAGCCGATCAGATTGGCTCCATCGACGTGCGGGCCGGCACCATTGTCTTCACCGCCCCGTTCATCTCTCACCGCCACCGCGCGTTCTGGAGTGATCCGGACGCGTTCGACCCCACGCGCTTTGCCCCCGACAAGCGCGACGCCATTGACCGGCACGTCTATTTCCCGTTCGGCGTCGGCCCGCGCGTGTGCATCGGCGCCCAGTTCGCCATCCAGGAGGTGCTCGTCGCCCTCGCCGTGCTGCTCAAGCGCTGGCGCTTCGTCGCCACCGAGCCCGACAAGGTGTTCCCCCACGCCACGATCACCTTGCGCCCGGCGGACAAGCTACCCATGCGCCTTGAACGCCGCTGAGAAGTAATTCTGCGTTTGTGGGACTATTCCCTTCTCCTCCTGTGGGAGAAG
>CALSBD010000432.1:0-3649 GCA_943373055.1 Rhizobium sp. Q54 | reverse complement strand
AGTGAGCGTGGCTTCGTTCTGCTTTTGCCGACCGGTCACATGATTGTGGGCGGCAGCGCCACCGTCGCCCTCACCTTCATCCTCATGGCACTTTTGCCGGGCCGCGCCGCGCTCAAGCCGTTTGAATGGCGGTTGCCGTTTGCGACGCTCAGGGCGCCCGACCCGATGATCCCAAGTCTGTTGGCGGCGCTGTTTCTGGCCTTCATCGTCACGACGGGGTTTTTAGGGAGCCGAGACCCGCTCGCCAATCCGCTGCCGCTGACAATCTGGACGATCTGGTGGATCGGCGTGACGCTGGCGCATGCGGTGTTTGGGCCGTTGTGGACCTGGATCAACCCGTGGAGCGGGCCCTATCGGCTCCTCGACGCGGCCCTTGGCCACCGCCTGTCGCGCGCGCCGGCGCTGACGTGGCCACCGTGGCTGGGCGCGTGGCCCGCGATTGGGCTGTTCGTCGCGTTCGCCTGGTTTGAGCTCATCGATCCGGCCCCGGATGATCCCGATCGGCTCGCCGTGGCGGTGACGATCTACTGGGCGATTGCGTTTGTAGGCGTGTGCCTGTTTGGCGAAACGGTGTGGTTCTCGCGCGCCGAGCCGTTCAGCCTGTTTTTCCGGTTCGTCAGCGCGCTCTCGCCGTTTATCGCCGAGCGGGTGGGTGACGAGGCCCGACCGCGCTGGCGCGTGGCGCTTGCGCTCCCCGGCGCGGGGCTGGTGGCGCGCCCACCAGTGGAGGTGGCGCAGACGTTTTTTCTGATCGGGGCGCTGGCGACCGTGTCGTTTGACGCGCTGTCAAAAACCTTTACCTGGCTGTCGCTCGGCAATGTCAATCCGCTCGAGTTTCCCGGCCGCACCGAGATGATCCCGCAAAACACCGCCGGGCTCCTCATCGCGGTTGCCGTCTTGGCGCTTATCTATGTCGTCACAGTGCGGCTCGGCTGGGAGCTGGCCGGTCGGCCGGAGCCGCTTGATCACGCGCTCGGCGCGTTCGTGCATGCGATTTTGCCGATCTCGATGGGCTTTCACCTCTCGCATTATCTCACGGCCCTTTTGGTCGATAGCCAATACGCGCTTGCCGCCGCATCCGACCCGTTCGGCACGGGGGCGGACTGGTTTGGCACGCGTGACATCTATGTGGTGACGTCGTTTCTCTCCACGCTGGACGGCGTCAGCCTGATTTGGTTCGTGCAGACCGGCGCGGTCGTCATTGGCCACATCCTGGCGGTGGTGGTGGCGCACGCCATCGCCGTCAAGCGCTATGGCGATGCCGCGATCGCCACGCGCACGCAGGCGCCGCTGGCTATCGGCATGGTCGGCTATACGCTGTTCGGCCTGTGGCTGTTGTCCACCCCGATCGCAGGGTGAGGCTTGCGGCTAGGCACGGCTTCGGCGACAAGGGCGGATGGCCACGAAATCAAAACCCTCCCCGTCCAGCCGCGCCCCGGTCGGCGTCGTCTTCTCGCGACCAAGCCTCGCGATCTTGGCGGGCCTGTTAGGCGCGGTCGGCGTCGGGGTTGCGGCGGCGGCGGCGCATCTCACGGAGGTCAGGGCCTTATCGGCGGCGGCGCACTTGGCGCTTGCCCATGCCCCTGCCCTTTTGGTCATCGCGGCCACGCGGCTTGGTCTGTCGCGGCTGGGGCTGATGGGGGGCTGGGTGATGGGCGTGGGCACGCTCACGTTCGTTATCGCCGTGACGGCCAAACCGCTGGGCGGGATCGCGTTTTTGGCACCCGCAGCCCCTTATGGCGGCAGCCTTGTGATCCTCAGTTGGCTGATCCTGGCCGCGGCCGGTGTTGTAGGTCTGATACGGCGCCCGTGATGTGGCGCTTTGCCCTTGATCGTCCGGGAGATTGCGCCATCTTCGCCCCCACGATAACGCCGCAAGGTCGCGCCCTAAGCGCGCCCTTCATGAAGCGGCGACGGAGGGGACACAATGGTTGGGGCATTCGAGCAGGCCGTGCTTGCTCTCATGATTTTCGTCATCATGCTGGGCATGGGCGCATCCTTGACGGTGCGCGACTTCACGATCGCGTTGAAGCGGCCGCAAGGCTTGTTGATTGGCGCCATCTCGCAATATGGCTTCATGCCGCTGATCGCGTTTATTCTGGCGGTGCTCCTTCCCGTCTCAAACGAGGTGAAGATCGGCCTGTTGATCATGGGCTGCATGCCGGGCGGCACGACGTCCAATATCTTCACCTACTTCTCCAAAGGTAATCTCGCCTTGTCGGTGTTGATGACGGTCAACTCCACTGTGCTTGGCGTCGTGTTGATCCCGGTCCTCCTCGTTTTTTATCTCGCGCTCCTGCAAGCCAGCGGCGTTGATGTCGAGGTGCCGGCGTCCAACATCGTCGTCACACTCATTCTGTTGCTGGTGCCGGTGGCGCTCGGCATGGCGGTGCGGCGGTGGAATGCCAATGTGGGCGCCTTAATCGAGGTGCTCGGCTCGGTGCTGGCGCTCGTCTTCATCGCGATCTTGCTGGTGAGCTGGGTGCCGCGAAATTGGCAGTTCCTGATGGGCACACACTGGTCAGTGTTCTTGGGCGCGATCGGACTCGGCCTGATCGGCATGCTGTGCGGCTATCTGTTCAGCCAAGCGCTCCAGTTACATCCGCGCAATGCGCGCACGGTGGCGCTCGAAACAGGCATTCAAAACGGCCCGTTGGCGATCGCGATCGTCGCTCTCACCTTCACCGGACCGCTCGCCCCGCTGCAGCAGGGTGTGATGGCGGTGCCGGCACTCTACTCCCTGTTCATCGTGCTGACGTCGGCGGCTGTGACGCTGTATTTCCGCCGGGCGAACGAGGCGGCTGAGCAAAAGATGCCCGACAGCCTGTTGTGATGTCGTCACGCGCTCCGGGCGGTTGTTGAGCGCGCCCGGGCGGATGTCATGGCCGCGTCAAGCGATCACTCATAGATGATGCGCGGCGCCGGCTTGCCGACAGCGCCGGAGGCAAGTTGCGCCCACACGGCGCGGGCGATCGACCGGTAGGTCTCGGCATGAATGCCGTCGGGATTGCCGACCGTGATTGGGATACCGGTGTCGGAGCGCTCGCGGATTTCCATGTCGAGCGGCACCTCGCCGAGGAACGGCACGTTGAGCCGGGTGGCTTCCGCCTTGGCGCCGCCGTGACCGAAGATGTCGTAGCGGGTGCCAGTGTCGGGCGCGATGAAGTAGCTCATGTTCTCCACGATGCCTAAGATCGGGATGCTGACCTTGTTGAACATGGCCACTCCGCGCCGGGCATCTATGAGCGCCATGTCCTGCGGCGTGGAGACGATGACGGAGCCGGCGAGCGGGACGTTTTGCGCCATGGTGAGCTGCGCGTCGCCGGTGCCGGGCGGCATGTCGACCACGAGCACATCAAGCTCGCCCCAATCCACCTCGCGCAGCATCTGGGTGATCGCCGACATCACCATCGGCCCGCGCCAGATCATTGCCTGATCCTCATCCACCAAGAAGCCGATCGACATCACCTTAAGCCCATAGGCTTCCATGGGAATGAGGATGCGGCCTTCCTTGATGCTGGGCCGGCCCGACAAGGCAAACAGCTTGGGCATCGACGGCCCATAGATATCCGCGTCCAGAATGCCGACCTTGAGGCCGAGCGCCTTGAGGCCCAAGGCAAGGTTGGCCGATGTGGTCGACTTGCCGACA
>CALSBD010000431.1:0-3649 GCA_943373055.1 Rhizobium sp. Q54 | reverse complement strand
CACCGTCACGCCCGCGACTCACGCACCCTTTCGATCGGAAGACGTCTAGGAGTCCAAACCTCGCGTCCGACTGCAAGGGCATCCGCGAGATTTCAACAGCCGGCAATGGGTTTGCCACTCTTTTGAGCAGGGCTCGAAGCTGAGACGTGCGGTCAGCCGCGTCCACCGGTCAGCGGTCGGGTCGATGCCGTGCGCGGATCAATGCGCCGCAGCACGTCGCGGATGAGGCCGTCTTCGCCCGGGTTGGCGGAGGCAGCCGTACGGCGCTCGCCGCCGATCACCGGCGCGCTGGACACCGGCGTGGCCGACGGTGCGGTCAAGGGCGCCGGGCCCTCGCGACGGCCTGCCCGCTGGGGCGGCTCGGCAGTGACCGCGGGCGCCCGATTGGCGGGCGCGATCGGGCGGGCGAGGGCGGCCGTGCGATTGGCCGCGGGGCCCGTAATGGCCGGTGGCTCTGCCTCCTTTGCCAACACGTCGGCGCGCACCGGCCGCGCGGGCCCGAACACATCACCGACAGCGAACCGCACCCGGTAGTCCAATAACTCCAGCACCTGCGGTTCGTTGGCCACCTCACCGACGATGAGATCAAGCCCCGCGCGCTGCAGGAGATCGGGCAGATCGGAGGGATGGATATCCCCGCCCCGCGGGCCCGCGCCGGACAGGACGGTCGCCACATCGGCCCGCACCATGCGGAAGCCCCGGCTGGCGGCGAGCCGCGCGTCAAATGTGAGATCCGCCGCCTGATCAAGGCTGAGCCGGAACCCGAGCGCCCTGAGCGCATCCAGGCTTTGCGCCTCCATGGGCCCGATTGACATCACCGAGGCGAGCGGGAAGCCAAACACGAGCGAGCCATTGAGATCAACATTCGCCTTGGCCAGCCGCTCGATCGTGGCGAAGGCGCGCGGGCCCGCCAGCGTCTCCGTCGACATCGGCACCAACAGCATCACGTCCTTCGTGCGCTGGGTCAGCCGGCGCGCAACGCGGAACGCGGCTGCCACCACCGAGGTGTCGATCGCTTGAATGAGCCGCGAGCGCTCGGCCGCGCGCCAATAATCAACCGGCAGGATCGTGGCACCGTCGTCATCGCGGATGCGCGCGATCACGTCATAGCCCACCGGCTTGCGGCTCGGCAGTGAGACGAGCGGCTGCAAATGCACCTCAAGCCGCTGGGCTTCCAGCGCCCGCTTCAAAAGCTCCACGAAGCCCGCTTCCCCCAGCGATTGATAGCGCGGGGGCACCAGCGGCCGTGTGCGCGGCGCGGGCGTCGGCGGTGGCGCGGCACGGCGTGCTTCGATGGGCGGCGCCCATTCGCGTGGCGCTGAAGGCACCAGCGCGGCGGCGGCATCGATATCCCGCGGTGAGGCGGCGGCCGCGAGGCGGAAAGCGGCTTCCATAGCGGCGGGCCGGTCCACCTCGCGCTCGACCCGCTCCATGCGGCTATCAAGCGCGCCGACCGATTCCGCCACGTGGGTCAACAGCGTCGACATCGCCTCCATCTCGCTGACGAGATGGCTGTCGTCGACCTTGATCGAGACACGGCCAGTTTCGATCGCGGCAAGGCGGCGCTCAATGGCGGACAGTTCGCCCAGGGCGTGCGAGGTGCGCCGCGCCAGATCGTCGATCTGCCGCTCCATGATCTCCCGGTCGCGAACGCGATTGGAGTGCGCCTGCACGAGCAGCAAGACAAGCAGCAGCGCCAGCGTGACCGACACGCCCGCGAACGCGCCATGGCCCGACTGTAGCCATACGACCATGCCCGCCGAGATCGCGATCACGACGATGCAAACGGCCACAAAGGCGTCCGCGAAGCGACTCATCCGTCGATCTCAATGCTCCCGTGACGTGGGCTTGCCTCCCGGGCCATTCCGCTCGACATCTACACAGCCAAATCAAGAATCACCCAAAACAACACTGCCCGATTCAGCGCCTCGCCACCATCGGCCATCCGCTGGCGTCCACATGCCTTTTTCGGATTTCGCCAGCCAAAAGGAGCCTCCATGTCCCCGCTTGATCGCCTCCAACCGCTCAATCCGCCCACCGTGCCCACCCCCGCCTCGCGCTATGCGCAAGCTGTCGTGCACCCGGCCGGCTGGCGGCGCGTGGTCGTGTCGGGCCAGATCGGCGCGACGGCGGACGGCACCTTGGCGCCTGATATGGATGGCCAGCTGCGCCAGGCCTTTGCTAACTTCGTCGCGGTGCTCGCCGCTGCCGGGTTCCAGCCCAGCGACACCGTCAAGCTGACGGTTTACGTGACCGATGCCTCGGCTGCGACGACCGCGCTCTATCGGGCGCACCGCGATGCCGCCATGGCCGGGCATACCCCCGCCTCGACCTATCTGGTGGTGCCCGCCCTCGCGCATCCCGGCTTCTTGTGCGAGGTAGAAGGCGAGGCGGTGGCGCCTTAAAGTGCGCCCCTCCGCAGTCGTCCGGGCTACCCCTTCTCGCCAAGAAGGCGTTGTCTCGGTCCCCTGTGTGCCCGGTGAACATCAGGCGAAGCCACCTCATTCTAGGAGACAGTCATGATCGCGCTCACCGTTGAGGGAATGACCTGCATGGGGTGCGTGCGCACGGTCGAAACGGTGGTCACCAAGGCCGATCCGGCCGCCAAGGTGGTGATCGATTTGAAGAGCGGCTCGGTCGAGATCGACAGCCGCTTCGAGCCAACTGCCTTCATCAACGCAATCGAGACCGCCGGCTTCGACGTGAGGCGCTAACCCATCATCCACACCCAACCGGGCGACGATCCGGGCGCGTGGAAGACGATTGACCCAAGGGGCCATGCTCGACGTATGGTGAGGAGCCGGGCGCTCGCCCGCGTGTCTCCTGTCCCTCCCAGGGTGTCTCGCCGCTCGTCGCGCGGCACGGCCGCCGATTGAGTGCCCCATGTCCGACCCCGCCACCGCCTCTCACGCGCCGTTTTTTGTTCAGGCCTTGGTGTTCCTCACGGCGGCGGTGGTCGCGGTGCCGCTGTTCAAGCGCATCAAGCTTGGCGCCGTTATCGGCTATTTGGTCGCGGGCATTTTGATTGGGCCCCAGGTCTTCGGTCTGTTCACCGACGCCGCCTCGATCATGCAGATCGCCGAGCTCGGTGTTGTGTTCTTTTTGTTCCTCATTGGGCTGGAAATGAAGCCGTCGCGGCTGTGGGCGATGCGGGCCGATATTTTTGGCCTTGGCGCAGCGCAGATGCTTTTGACCGGGCTCATGTGCGCGCTCGTGCCGCTCGCGTTCGGGCGCTCCTGGGAGGCGTCGCTGGTGGCCGGCTTTGGCTTGGCAATCTCGTCGACGGCCATCTTGATGCAAGTGCTCGCTGAGCGCGGCGAGGTGCAGTCGCCCCATGGCCAGCGCGCCTTCGCGGTCTCCATTTTTCAGGATCTGGCCATCGTGCCCTTGTTGGCGTTCGTGGCGTTCCTCTCGCCGGCCCCGGCGGCGGCGGGCGAGGCGGGGTGGCTCACGGCGGCCAAGATTTTTGGCGCGATCGGCGCCGTGGTCATTGGCGGGCGCTACCTGCTTAATCCCTTGTTCCGCTTCCTCGCCACATGGGGCGCCCGCGAGATCATGACGGCGGCCGCCTTGGCGGTGGTGCTGACCGCGGCCACCTTGATGACGCTCGCCGGACTTTCCATGGCCATGGGCGCGTTCCTCGCGGGCG
>CALSBD010000430.1:0-3650 GCA_943373055.1 Rhizobium sp. Q54 | reverse complement strand
CGTCGCAGGCAATGGGTTCGGCCTGCTTTGTCCGTCGAATGCATAATCCCAGGTCGTGGAAGCCGGTTCCTGGGATGATGCGGTATCAGAGGCCTAGGTCGCTCTTCAATCTGACGCCATCCCATCGAAGAGCGCTCTAAACAGGCTTTAAGGGCACAATCACGGCCGATCCATGTCAACCATCCACAAGGTCGCGTTCAGCTGAGCGGCTCGCGGCAATAGTAAGCGTCTTCCGCGATCATCCCGAGTGCATGGTAGCCTCGCTCGATGAACCACGCCTGAACCGCCGCCCGCGTGTGGTCGCGCGTCTCCACTTGGATGAGGCAGGTGTTGGTCGTGATCGTCCGCTCAAGACCGCCAAGGGCCGCGAGCTCGTGACCTTCCACGTCGATCTTCAAGGCCAGCCGTTCGCCCGTCAGCGGCACATAATCGTCAAACCGCACCAGAGTCACGCTCTGCCGGCGTGCGAAATTGCGCTTGGCGCGATCCTCATCACGCGCCGACAAGGTCGCCACGCCCGATGAGCGCGGGTCGATCTCAATGTCCGCTGTCCCCGCCCTGTCCGACAGCGCGACCGGGTGCACCTTCACCCGGGTAATCAGACCATTGAGCCCCAAATTGGCAACAAGCTTCCAGCGTGTGGTATCGACGGGTTCGAACGCGTCAATCGCCAGGTCGGCGTGCGCCCGGCCCAGAAGCACGCTGTAAAGCCCGAAGTTCGCCCCGCAATCCAAAAACCGCGTTGGTTGGAAGCGCGCGACCAGATCTTGAAACCTGGCCAATTGCGCCGTCTCGAATTCCACCCGCGCGATCAGCCGCAGATCAAGCCAATCCATCGGGTCGAGCAGCCACAACGCGCCCAAGCGCCGACACACCCGCGGCCGCGGATCCAACCGGGCCAACCGCTTCTTCAAGCTTGCAGCAAGACGCATCACGCTCTCCCCTGCGCGCGCTTTAGCATTGATGAGCCGTGGGCACCAAGCGGGGCGGGTGATATGGAAATATCGATTCCATCTAAGTATAATTATGTCTGCACAGTGTAAAAACGCCTGTCATAAATTGCCTTCCCTTCTCCCCTTGTGGGAGAAGGTGCCCCAAAGGGGCGGATGAGGGGTAATATTTGATCTCCTACCAACGTTTATATTTGCCGCTCCCCCTCATCTGTCGCTTCGCGACACCTTCTCTCGGCTAAGGGGAGAAGGGGGAGATCAGAAATGAGCGCAACAATATTTGATATGTTCGTAGATATCAATTTGCCTTCCATTGATAATTCCCCGAACAACTTTACCCCGCCCGTCCGATCTCCCACGTCCCCGCCACCTTGCCGCCAACCGCGTGAGGGCGTAGGGGTGGGGGGTGTTGATCAGGATTGTGATGTGACCTCAGAACCGCTCGCCCCCGAACTATCCGTGTCCGAAGCCGAGGAGGCGGGGCCGCCGCCCGTGTGTGAGGGCTGCGCCAAGCCGGCGGGGCTGTGCGTGTGCGATCTCGTGGAGCCGTTCGTTAACCGGGTCCAGCTCGTCATCTTGCAACACCCGCAAGAGAAGGACGAGCTGTTGAGCACCGCGCGGCTCACGCTGCGCCATCTCGCGCGCTCCAAGCTGCGGGTTGGGCTCTCCTGGGCGGGGCTTGGCCACGCGGTCGACGGGCAAGCTGATCCCGACCGCTGGGCCATCCTCTATCCCGGCGGCGTGACCACCGAGGCGTTCGCGCCGGGCCAAGAGGTCGCGCTGGTGGATTCCAAAGGCGTGCCGTTGCCCGGTCAAGCCAAGCTCCTGGGCCAGCTCGACGGTGTCATTGTGCTCGACGGCTCATGGAGCCAAGCGAAGACCTTGTGGTGGCGCAATCCGTGGGTCCTGCGCACCCGGCGTTTGGTGCTCAACCCCAAACAGCCCTCGCTGTATGGCAAGCTGCGCCGGGAGCCGCGCCGGGAGAGCCTGTCGACGCTGGAGGCCGCCGCGCTGGCGATCAGCCGGCTCGAGCAGGCACCCGAGCTGGAAAAGACCATGCAGTCCAATTTCCGCCGCTTCCTGCAGCGCTACCGCGACCAGTTCGTGAAGACCGCGCCCAAGCCAGCCGCCAAACCGGCCGGCACCCGACCCCGGCGGCCCCCAGCGCCCAAGGCTTGACGCGGCGCGGCCCGTATCGGACTTTGCCAACCCAATAAAAGGGGTGCCAAAGGGAGGCCGCCAATCGTGACCGATGAGCCGCTGTGGAGGGCGCCGACCGGCACCTTCGAGATGTCGCCCATGGGCGCCTTCGCCCAGGCCGCCAGCGCGCGGGCGGGCCGTCCGCTGCCGGATTTCGCCGCGCTGCAGGCTTGGTCGATTTCGGATCGCGCCGGCTTCTGGTCGCTCTTGTGGGACCGCTGCGGCGTGATCGGCCACAAGGGCGAGACGGTGCTCGCCCACGACGCCATGCCCGGTGCGGTGTTTTTCCCCGACGCACGGCTCAATTTTGCTGAAAACCTGCTGCGGTCCACCGGTCCCGGCGACGCGCTGGTCATGCGGGCGGAGGATGTCGTCGACCGGCGCCTCTCCCACGACGCTTTGCACGCGCTTGTCTCCCGCCTTCAGCAGGCGCTGATCGCTGCCGGGGTCGGCCCAGGCGACCGGGTGGCGGCCATGCTGCCCAACATGCCCGAGGCGGTCGCCGCTATGCTCGCCGTTGCCTCGATCGGTGCGGTGTGGTCGTCGTGCTCGCCTGATTTCGGCGTGCGCGGTGTGCTTGATCGCTTTGGCCAAATCGAACCCACGGTGTTTTTGGCCACCGATGGCTATGTCTATGCCGGCAAGCGCATCGATGTGACCGACAAGGTCGTTGAGATCGCCACCGCGCTTTCGACTGCCACCACCGTCGTTATTGTGCCGCTCACCGGCGATCTCGCGCGCACCGTCGACAGCGTGCCGCGCGCGGTCGCCTTGGCGACTTGGATCGAGCCGTTCCCCGCCCGCCCGGTCGCCTTCACCCGGCTGCCGTTCGATCACCCGCTCTACATCCTGTTCTCATCCGGCACAACCGGCGTCCCCAAATGCATCGTGCATTCAGCCGGCGGCACGCTGTTGCAGCACCTCAAGGAGCATGCGCTCCATGTGGGCGCCGGACCCGGCGATCGGCTGTTTTACTTCACCACGCTCGGCTGGATGATGTGGAATTGGCTTGTCTCCGGCCTCGCCGTCGGCGCCACGGTGATGCTCTATGACGGCTCGCCGTTTCATCCGGGCCCGTCGGTGTTGTGGGACTATGCGCAGGCCGAGCGCTTCACGCTGTTTGGCACGTCGGCCAAGTACATCGACACCTTGCGCAAGGACGGCTACCGCCCGATCGATCGCCATGATCTGTCCTCCGTGCGGCTGATCACCTCCACCGGCTCGCCGCTTGCGCCGGAGGGCTTTCGGTATGCCTTTGACGCCATCGCGCGCGACATCCCGCTTGCGTCCATTTCGGGCGGCACCGACATCGTCTCGTGCTTCGTGTTGGGCGTGCCGGGCCACCCGGTGCGCATTGGCGAGATCCAGGGCGCGGGCCTGGGCATGGCCGTGGAAGTCTGGGACGAGGACGGCCAGCCGATCGGGCCCGGTGGCGGCAAGGGCGAGCTGGTGTGCACCCGCGCCTTTCCGTCCATGCCGATTGGCTTCCTCAATGATCCT
>CALSBD010000429.1:0-3667 GCA_943373055.1 Rhizobium sp. Q54 | reverse complement strand
ATTGTTAATGCGCGAGTTGCGTTCGGCGGCATGGCCGGCACGCCGCGCCGGGCGCCGCTGGCTGAAGCCGCGTTAGAAAGCGCCGATCTTTCGCACCCGGCGAGCTGGGCGCCGGCCATGCGGGCCATCCAGGATGACTACCACCCCTTGAGCGACCACCGCGCCTCGGCCGCTTATCGGTCGCAGACGGCGCGCGCGCTGCTCGGCAAGGCCTTGGCGGAAGCCGCTGGCTCACCCAGTGATCGCACCCGGTTGATTGGCTGGCGCGAAACGGCGGAGGCAGGCGATGTCCGCGTTGCTTGAGGCCTTGAAGGCGCTACCAAGCGTCCTGCCGTCCGATCCTCCCGCCGCACCGCCGCCATCGGCCGCGCCGCCGGTCGCCAAAGCCGAGGCGAAGCCGGCCGGCATCCCCGTACAGCGCGCGATCGACCCATCCGAAGTGCCAAGGTTCCCGGACGCGGAAGGCTTGGCGGTCGTTCGAAAGCCGGTCGCGCACGATAGCGCCGAACGCCATGTTTCGGGCACGGCTGTTTATATCGACGACGTCTTGGAGCCAGCCGGCACGCTCCACATCGTGCCCGGAGGCGCTGCGAAGGCGCGCGGTCGGATTGTCTCGATCGATCTTGAGGCCGTGCGCGCCGCGCCCGGCGTTGTCGCCGTCCTGACGGCGGCCGATGTGCCCGGCCGCAACGACTGCTCGCCGTCGCTGGGCGATGATCCCATCTTCGCCGTCGATCATGTCGAGTTCCATTCACAAGTCGTGTTCGCCGTCGTCGCCGAAAGCCGGCTTGCCGCGCGCCATGCGGTCCGCCTTGCCAAAATCGAGATCGCGGCCGAGACGCCGCTGGTGAGTGTCGACGACGCGCTTGCAGTCGATGCGGATTTATTGGCGCCCTATGAGTTCCGCCGTGGCGAGCCCGAGGTGGGCTTGGCGACCGCTGAACGGCTCATTGAGGGCACGTTCCGCATTGGCGGGCAGGAGCATTTCTATCTGGAAGGCCAGGTCGCGCTCGCCGTGCCCCAGGAGGGCGGCGAGATGTTCGTGCTGTCTTCCACCCAGCACCCGACAGAAATCCAGCATGTCGTCGCCAAGGTGCTCGGTCTGCCCGATGCCGCCGTGGTGGCCGAGGTGCGCCGCATGGGCGGCGGCTTTGGCGGCAAGGAAAGTCAGGCCAACCAATGGGCTGCCATCGCGGCCATTGGCGCGCGCGTCACCGGCCAGCCGTGCAAGGTGCGGCTGGATCGTGACGACGACATGATGATGACCGGTAAGCGGCATGATTTCCGCGCCGACTATAAGATCGGCTTTCGTTCCGACAGTCTGATTGAGGCGGTCGATCTTGTTTTGGCCGGCCGCTGCGGCTATTCGGCGGACCTCTCGTTGCCGGTCAATGATCGGGCGATGTTCCATGCCGACAACGCCTATTATCTCCCAAGCGTGCGCATCCACAGCCGGCGGCTGAAGACCAACACGGTCTCCAACACGGCCTTCCGCGGCTTTGGCGGGCCCCAGGGCATGATTGCCTCCGAGCGGATGCTGGATGCGGTCGCCTATACGCTGGGTCTCGATCCACTCGATGTTCGCAAGACGAACTTCTACGGCGGCGCGGGGCGCGATATCACGCCCTACGGCATGCGGGTGGAAGACAACATCGTCCTTGATGTGGTGGACGCTCTCGAGCAGACGTCCGACTATCGTGCCCGTCGGGAGGCGGTCGCGCGCTTCAATGCCAAGAGCCGAATCCTCAAAAAGGGCCTGGCGCTGACGCCGATTAAGTTCGGCATCTCCTTCACGCTCACCCACATGAACCAAGCGGGCGCGCTGGTGCATGTGTATTCCGATGGCTCCGTGCAGCTCAACCACGGCGGCACCGAGATGGGGCAGGGGCTCTACATCAAGGTGGCCCAGGTTGTTGCCGAAGAGTTCGGCATCGGGCTCGACCGGGTCAAGATCACCGCCACCACCACGGCCAAGGTGCCCAACACCTCGCCGACGGCCGCCTCGTCCGGCACCGACCTCAACGGCATGGCCGCCCGCATTGCCGCCCGCACTATCCGTGACCGCTTGGCTGATTTTGCCGCCGAGACGTGGGGCGTTCATCACGACGACGTGGTGTTTCGCTCGGGCCGCGTCAGCGCGGGCAACCACGCCATGCGCTTTGAGGAGCTCACGCGCCTTGCCTATTTCGCCCGCGTCGGCTTGTCGTCAACTGGGTTTTACAAAACGCCCAAGATCCATTGGGATCGGGCCAATGTGCGCGGCCGGCCGTTTTATTACTTCGCCTACGGCGCGGCGTGCGCGGAAGTAACGATCGATATCATGACCGGCGAAATGAAGGTCGACCGGGTCGATATCCGCCACGACGTCGGCCGTTCGCTCAATCCGGCAGTGGATATTGGCCAGATCGAAGGCGGCTTCGTACAGGGCATGGGCTGGCTTACAACGGAGGAGCTCGTGTTCGACGCCGAGGGGCGCCTGCGCACCCACGCGCCGTCGACCTATAAGATCCCGTGCGCCTCGGACGTGCCGGCCGACTTCCGCGTCACCTTGCACGACAGCGGCGACAATCGGGAGGACACGATCTACCGCTCCAAGGCCGTTGGTGAGCCGCCGATCATGCACGCCAATGCGGTGTTCGGCGCGATCGTCAATGCCATCGCGTCACTGAGGCCAGGCGTCTTGCCGCCGCTTGATGCGCCGGCAACGCCCGAGGCGATCATTCGCGCCGTCCATGCCGTCCAGGCGGCAGGGTAGGGCGCTCATGGTGCGGGATGCGTTTGGCCACTTGTCGGCATGGATCACCCGCGATGGCCGCGCGGCGATGGTGAGCCTTATCGACACGGCGGGCTCCACCCCGCGTGAGGCCGGTGCACGACTGATTATGGACCGCGCGGGCGGCTTTCGCGGCACCATTGGCGGCGGCACGCTGGAGTGGCGCTTGATCGCCGAGGCGCAGCGCGCGCTTGCCCATGCCGCCGCCGGCATTTCAACACAGACCCTCCCGCTTGGCCCCGATCTCGGCCAATGCTGCGGCGGCCGCGTGGTTGCTGCCATCGAAGTGTTCGACACCGACGACCTCGCCTGGATCGCGCCGCTGGCGGCCGCCGAAGCCGGTGGGCCGATCAGCACCCACGCGACGCGTGACGCCCACGGGCGCATGGCACGCCGCCTTGTGGCGACCCCGCATGAGACGCCGATGACCTATCGACCGGCGACCGGCGAGCTGTGGGAAACATTCGGTGCGTTGCTGCGCCCGCTGTTGGTGTTCGGCGCCGGGCACGTGGGCCGTGCGCTCATCCTGCAGGCCGCGCAGCTGCCCTTCGCCGTCACTTGGGTTGATCCCAGGCCCGACGCGTTCCCCGCCGCCATGCCGCGCGACGTGCGCGTGATGAATGATCCGCTGGTCGCCCTGGCCGGCGCGCCCGACGGCGCGTTTATCCTTGTGATGACGCACAGCCATGCGCTCGATCTGGAAATCGTCGATGGCGCCTTGCGGGCAGGGCGCTTTGATTATGTCGGCCTGATCGGTTCGGCCACCAAGCGCGCGCGCTTCGAGCGCCAGCTTGCCGACGCTGGCCTGTCGCAACCGACTATCGACCGGCTGCATTGTCCCATCGGCCTGCCGTCGATCCGCTCCAAGCTTCCCGCCGTTATCGCCGCCGCCAC
>CALSBD010000428.1:0-3676 GCA_943373055.1 Rhizobium sp. Q54 | reverse complement strand
CATGATCTTGGATGCAAACGAGGGCGGCGCTTTTACGCCGCCCGGAAGCCGAACACGGTCACCGGCAAGGCCCGGTCGCCCACCGTCTCGGCGGTCTCCACCACGCGGGCGCCACCCATGCGCTCGTAAAAGCCGACCGCGGCTTGATTGTCCGACAGGGCACGCACCGCGAACGTGTCGAACGAATACCGACGCAGCTCGCCGCGCGCCGCATCAAACAAAAGCCGGCCAAAGCCGAGGCCTTGATACTCTGGCTTGAGATAGATCTCGTAGATCTCGCCCCGATACGGCAGCGCCCGCATGCGCGACGGGCCGACGGTGGCATAGCCAACAATGGCGCCGCCCACTTCCATCACAAGCACCGCCGCCTGCCTGCGGATGGCGTGCGCCCACCAACGCGGACCGCGCCGGGTGATCATGGCTTCAAGCTTGGGACCCTTGATGATGCCCATGTAGGCATGACGCCAGGATTCGTCGTGAACCTGGGCAATTGAAGCCGCATCATTCGGCGTGGCGCGGCGGACACCGATTTGTCCGAGTCTCATACCGCCTAGAATGATCGCGATCGGTCGGCTTGAAAAGAGGATTTTCGCAGCATCCGGGTGGTGGTTTTAGGGCATGCGCGATGGCCTTGACGAGCACCCCGTCAGGCCGCCCGGCGCAAACGCTTGAAGGGAGCCGTCAGCACCTTGCCGAACGCCGCTAAGCCATCCTCGACCGCCGGGTCGAACCCAGGACCCGGCTTGATCAAAAGCACGTGACGCAAAACCAGGATGACAATGAGGGTGAGCCCCCAGGCGATCAGCACATCGGACAGGTAATGGCCGCCAAACGCCACGCGCAAGGCCGATAGGATCGAGGCGACGATCAAGGCGAGCGCGATCACCTTCACCCGCCACCGCTCCGGCACCACGAAGACAAACGCCACCAGCCAGAACGCGCTCGACGCTTCGCCCGACACGAACGAGCAGTTGTTGTCGCACCCATTGGCGATTTGCCAAGGGCCGGAGAATTCGTTGCGCCCGCCGAACAAATCCGTCTGCCGAGGCCGGGCCCGGCCCCACTGAGCTTTCAAGATGCCATTGACGATGAGCCCGGGCCCAATGATTTGCGTCGACGCGAGGAACAACAACACCCGCGGCTTGATCGCCATCGGCCGCGACGGCAGCACAATCTTGGCCAACAACAACAGGATCACCGCTATCAAGGCGCCCGTGGTGGCATATTGCCCCAGATCGCGCACCACCGACCAAAACGGGCTTGCCTCCATGGGGAAACCACGGCCGGGGACATAGAAATAGCCCGTCGCCATCAAATCGAGGGCGGGAAACGCCATGAACAGGCCAGAGACAATCAGGGTCGCCAGCACGGCGGACAGGATCGGCGCCTCACGGATGGACGCGACCAGCGCACGCCTTTCGCGCGCCCAGAAGGACGGGGCGTTCGAAGGAGGCGTCTCATGACTGCGCGTTTCCAATTCCGTGGTCCTTCTGGCCCTGTGCGCATCAATGCGGCCTCGACGATCGACCCCTAAAGGCTCAACGATAAGACCGCAAACAATTTGCCCGATTCCCCCCGCCCTCGTCATCGGCTAGGGTTGGTGTTGACGCAAAGGCAAACATAGGGTGGACGGCAAACATGGCAACGCGACGGCCTACCCTGACCTTCTGGTTCGAGTTCGCTTCCACCTACTCTTACCTCAGCGCCATGCGGATCGAAACCGTGGCCGCCGATGCCGGGGTGGATGTGCGCTGGCGACCGTTTTTACTCGGTCCCATCTTCCAGCGCCAAGGCTGGACCACCTCGCCGTTCAACCTCTACCCCGCCAAGGGCCGCAACATGTGGCGCGACATGGAGCGGCTGTGCGCGGCGGCGAACCTGCCGCTACGCCGACCCGAACCATTCCCGCAAAACAGCCTCACCGCGGCCCGTTTGGCCACGATTGGCGCGGGCGAACCCTGGGGACCGGCGTTTGTCAAAGCGGTCTATCGGGCGGAGTTCGGTGAAGGCCGCGACATCTCTAACCTGGGTGTTCTAGCCGGCATCCTGACTGATCTCAATTTGCCAGCCGACGCCTTGATTGCGCGCGCGCGCACCGACGAGGCGGTCAAGTCCCAGCTCAAGTCCACGACCGAGGACGCCGAGGCGCGAGGCCTGTTCGGCGCGCCGAGCTTCACCACCGAATCAGGTGAACTGTTTTGGGGCAATGACCGGCTCGACGCGGCCGTGGAGTGGGCGCGCGACCACGGATGACGACCTTGGCCCTCCTTCTGCCCGAACCCACGACGCTCGCGGCCTTCACCCTGGCCGCGATCCTCCTGATCCTAACGCCGGGGCCCGACATGACGTTGTTCGTCTCCCGCGCCATCGTGCACGGGCGGGCAGCAGGCGTGGCGACGGTGGTAGGCACAACGCTTGGCCTCATCATCCACACGCTGCTCGCCGGCTTTGGCCTCTCGGCTTTGTTGGCCGCCTCGCCGACCGCGTTCATGGGGCTTAAAATCGTCGGTGCGCTCTATCTGGCCTGGCTCGCCATCGAGGTGTTGCGCAAGGGCTCGACCTTGTCCACGCAGCGCGCCGCGGAAGCGCACAAGCCCTTGTGGCGCCACGTGGTCGCGGGGCTGACCATCAATCTCCTCAATCCGAAGATCGTGATCTTCTTCCTCACCTTCTTGCCGCAGTTTGTCGACGTGGACGACCCGCTCGCCGGCCCGCGCTTGATGATGCTGGGTGGCATTTATGTGGTGCTCGGTTTTCCCCTGTGCGCGGCGATGGCACTTGGCGCCGGCGGATTTGCCGCCCTGTTGAAGACCCACCGCAAGGCGGCGCGGGTTCTCGATCTGGCGACCGCCGCGCTGTTTGCCTCGTTCGCCGTCCGGCTGTTGTTCGCCCGCGCCACGCCCTAAGCGGATGGGCGCCCGGTGCGTTCACGACGCCGGCGGGGTCTCCGCGTCTTCGTTAAGCGAATAGCGCTGAATGAGCGGAACTTGCGCGAGTGCGAACACGATGGTGATCGGCATCACGCCCCACAGCTTGAAGCCGACCCAAAAGTCGGTTGTGAAGCCGCGCCAGACCACCTCGTTGAGAACCGCCAAAAAGATGAAAAACACGCCCCAGCGCAAGGTCAGCTTGCGCCACCCTTCCTCGGTTAGCTGAAAAACAGAATCAAACACATAGCCCAACAGCGACTTGCCAAAGAAGAGCCCGCCCAAAAGGACAGTGGCAAACAGGCTGTTGACGATGGTTGGCTTCAGTTTGATGAACAGGTCATCGTGCAAAAACAGCGTCAGCCCGCCAAACACCAGCACCACGACGCCTGAGACGAGCGGCATAATCGGGATGCGCTTGTGCAGGGCGTAGGACACGGCAAGCGCGATCACCGTCGCGGCCATGAAGATGCCGGTTGCCGTGAAAATCCCATACCGGGAGTTGGCAAAGAAAAAGGCCGTCAGCGGCCCCACTTCGAGAAGGAGTTTCAAAAGGGGGGCTTCGGGACGGGCAGCCGTCGCGCCCCGCTCGGCATCGGACATGGATCAACCTATCGACACGGTGACGCGGCGCACCCTAGTGCATGCTGCGAGAAAGTGGAAACCGGATTTTCGTGGCAAAGCGAGTGAAAATGCGGCCGCGAACGCCGAAGACGCGACTGCCGATAACCCATCAGGCCTCACCCCTG
>CALSBD010000427.1:0-3677 GCA_943373055.1 Rhizobium sp. Q54 | reverse complement strand
ACAAAAAAGCCACCGCCCGAGCGGTGGCTTCTGATTTGGTTCGCCAGTGTGGCGAAAGATCAGGCGCCGGTCGCCTCATAGAGCTCCAGGACGTAGTCCCAGTTCACGAGGCTGTCGACAAACGCCTCGAGATACTTCGGCCGAGCGTTGCGATAGTCGATGTAGTAGGAGTGCTCCCACACATCGCAGCCCAGGAGCGGCACACCGCCATGAACGAGCGGGTTCTCGCCGTTCGGGGTCTTGGTGATGGCGAGCTTGCCGTCCTTCAGCGTCAGCCAGCACCAGCCCGAGCCAAACTGCGTGACACCGGCCTGGATGAAGTCGGCGCGGAACTTGTCATAGCCACCCAGATCCGAATCGATCGCCTTCTGCAGCTTCGCCGGCAGCGCCTTGCCGCCACCGTCCTTCTTCATCCAATGCCAGAAGTGGATGTGGTTGTAGTGCTGACCGGCATTGTTGAAGAGGCCCGCGTGCTTGCCGAACGACTGCTTGCACACCTCTTCCAGCGACAAGCCTTCCAGGCCCGAATCCTTCAGGAGGTTGTTGCCGTTCGTCACATAGGCCATGTGATGCTTGTCGTGGTGGAACTCCAGCGTCTCCCGCGACATGAACGGTTGCAGCGCTTCGTATTCATAGGGCAACGGGGGCAGTTCGAATGCCATGGGAAACTCCTGCGGAGGCTGGGGGGACCGGGCGCGACCGGCGCCCGGCAAGTGGAAATCCGTAGTGCTACACATAGGGCCGATGGCGCTGCGTGGCAACGGGCCGCGCACGCGATCACACCCTCACCGGTGGTGTCAGGCGATCAAGACGGCAGTGCCGGTGACCGTCACCATGAGCATCGAGCCGTTGGAGCCGACGGTCTCATAGTCGATGTCGATCCCGATAATGCCATTGGCACCCATCTCACGCGCCCGCGCCTTGAGATCGTTGAACGCCTCTTCGCGCGCATCCGACAGCACCTTTTCATAGGCGCCTGAGCGGCCGCCGACGATATCGCGGATGGAGGCGAACAGGTCGCGGAAGATGTTCGCGCCCAAGATCGCCTCGCCGACCACGATGCCGCGGTATTCACGAATGGTCAGGCCATCAAGGGTGGACGTGGTGGTCAGGAGCATGGAGCGGGTTCCTTTTGGAAAGGGGGCAATGGGAATAGGCGGGCACCACTGAGTTCAAACAGGGTGGGGATGCAGCAACAGCCAATTAGGGAGCCGGTTTTGCCGGCCAGGCCCAGAGTCCATCTTGTTCGGTCTGGTAGGCCTTGGCGATGACCATCTTATGAACTTCCGAAGCGCCATCAACGAGCCGCGCTTGGCGGGCATAGCGATAGATCCACTCCAGAACCGTGTCCTTGGAGTAGCCCCGCGCGCCATTGAGCTGAATGGCGATGTCGGCACAGTAATGCAGCGTGTCGGCGACGTGGATCTTCGCCATGGAGACTTCCGTCTTGGCGCGCCCACCCTGGTCGAGCGTCCATGCGGCTTTCATGACCAAGAGACGACCGATTTCGATGCGCTGTGCCGCCTCGCCCAGAAGCATCTGCACGCTCTCCCGATCGGCCAGCTTGATGCCAAAGCCGGTGCGCTCGGCGACATAAGCTGCGGCAATCTCCAAGCACCGCTTGGAGAGACCCAGCCAGCGCATGCAATGCGTGAGCCGCGCCGGGCCCAACCGGATCTGCGTGGCCTTAAACCCGTCGCCAACCTCCATCAGCACGTCGCTCTCGGGGATTTCCAAGCCGTCGAACGTGATTTCGCAGTGCCCGCCATGCTCTTCCGGGCCCATGATGGGGATGCGCCGATCGATCTTCCATCCCGGTTGATTGCGATCAAACAGGAAGGCGGTCAGCCCACGGCGCGGGTCGTCGGACGTGCGGGCGACGAGGATGAAATGCTCGGCCACGCCTGCGCCGGTGATAAACCACTTGTGCCCGCTGATGCGATAGCGATCGCCAACCCGTTCGGCCCGGGTGCGGATCATGGTCGGGTCGGAGCCTCCACCGGGTGCCGGCTCCGTCATGACGAACGCCGAGCGTACTTTGCCGTCGGCGATTGGCTGGAGGTAGCGATCTTGCTGTGCCGGTGTTCCGACAAGCCCGAGCAACACCATGTTGCCATCATCGGGAGCCGCGGCATTAAAGCAGACCGGGCCGAAGATCGAGCGATTGGCCTCCTCATACAATACCGCACGGCCAACCATCGACAGGCCCATGCCGCCACGATGACGGCCGACTTGCGGCGACCACAGCCCCGCGGCTCGCGCTTTGTCTTGGGTTTGCCGCAAGACATCGAGGCGAATGTTTTCGTGATCGTCGTAGGCGTCCGGATCCTCTTCGAGCGGCAAAATGTGCTCTTCAACGAACGCCCGGACGCGCCTGCGAATGTCCTCGAGGTCGGGCGGTAATGAGAAATCCATGGGTCACCTCGGTGTCTGGGGCCGCATCCTGAAACACTCAGACCAGCCCGACAATGGGGCGCGCGCATGTCGGCCGCGTGCGTCGCGGCGTTTGAACGCAGCAAACCGTTGCGTTAATGACGCCATCAAGGATTCATTTAGACGCCATCGCCGTGTCGCGAATGCCTGTGATATAGGCTCGCGCTGCGGTGTCGTTGCGCAATCTTGACGGATCATCATGCTTTCGCCATGACGCTCGCCTAAGACAACCTCCCGTTTCCGTCCCGCCCATGGGTCCAATACCCCGATGACCGATCTGAGCGACATTTCGCTTATCCCTCCGGCCGAGACGGCAAAGAAACCCATCTTGCCGGGTCACGAAGTCATCGATCCCTTGCACGAGAGTTGGTGCATGCTGGCGGAGGCGGTGCGCCGCGACGAGGCCCATGCGGGCATGGTGCCCGCCGCGTGGCGCGATGTGTTCCAGCCACTGTTTCGCGCCGATCACACCGGCATCACCGTGGTGGCGCAGCTTGGTCAATCGCTTGATGGCCGCATCGCCACGCGCACAGGCCACTCCAAATACATCAACGGGATGCCCGGCCTCGTTCATCTCCATCGCCTGCGCGCGGTGGTCGACGCGGTCATGGTCGGGATCGGTACCGCGCTCGCCGACGATCCGCTGTTGAATGTGCGCATGGTGCCGGGCCGGCATCCGCACCGCATCGTCATTGACCCGCGCGGCCGGCTCAAAGCCACCGCACGCCTGCTCAACCTGGATGATGGCGTGCGCCGGATCGTCCTGACCACCGCCGACGCCATCCCGCGATTGCCGGCCGGTGTCGAGATCATCCGGCTCCCCTCCGAGGGCGGCATGATTGATCCCCACGATATCCGCAAGGCGCTCGCCGACATCGGCATCAAGCGGGTTCTGCTCGAAGGCGGCGCGGAGACGGTGTCGCGGTTTTTATCAGCGAAGGCGCTTGATCGCCTGCATGTGATTGTCGCTCCTGTCATTCTCGGCGATGGCCGCGCCGGACTTGTCTTGCCACCCATCGAGACCGTCGACCAGGCTCTGCGCCCGCCGACCAAGACCCACGTGCTTGAGGGCGAAGTTCTGTTTGATTGCGATTTCTCCGGGCTGAGCCGCTAAAGTATAGTTCCACGACGTAGAAACCAGTTTCTGGATAAGGCGACACGACATCAGAAAATGAGAGCGCTGATCTGATGCAATCAGATCAAACAGCGCTCAAATTAGTCGTCCCGACGCGGCTTCAGTCACG
>CALSBD010000426.1:0-3699 GCA_943373055.1 Rhizobium sp. Q54 | reverse complement strand
GATAATTTGAGAGAACTTAGCGCTGATCCGCGCGCGTGGCTTCGCCGCGGTGGTCACGCCAAGGCCCGATCGGATGGTCGGGAGAAGGATGGAAGATGGATTTTCTCGCCCAAGTCGGTCAGATCGCGTTCAGCTACGGACCGCCTTTTTTGTTCGTGCTGACCATCGTCGTGTTCTTTCATGAACTCGGCCACTTCCTGGTCGCGCGCTGGTGCGGCGTCGGCGTGAAGGCGTTTTCCATCGGCTTCGGGCCTGAGCTGTTCGGCTTCAACGACAAGCACGGCACCCGCTGGCGCGTCGCGGCGATCCCGCTGGGCGGCTATGTAAAGTTCATCGACGACGACAACGCCGCCAGCATCCCCGATCACGAGGCCCACCGGGCCATGTCGGCGGACGAAAAGGCGAAGAGCTTCCTCTCCAAGCCCGTGTGGCAACGCGCCGCGGTGGTGGCCGCCGGGCCGATGGCAAACTTCCTGTTGGCGATTGTGATCTTCGCCGGACTGTTCATGACCAATGGTCGCGCCGTGGTGGCGCCCAAGATCGGCACGGTGGTGGCGGAGAGCCCGGCAGCGGTGGCCGGCATTCAAGCCGGCGACGTGGTCGTCAGTGTCGATGGCAAGCTCGTTGAAAGCTTCGGCGACATCCAGCGCCTGGTGATGAGCCAGGCCGGCGCCCCCCTTGAGGTGGTGGTCGATCGCGCCGGCACGCCGATGACCTTCACCGTCACGCCCAAGTTGCTGGAAGAGAAGACCCGCTTCGGCGTCCAGCGGCGCGGCATTTTAGGGATCCAGGCGACCGGTAAGCCCGAAGACGTGGTGCAGCGGGTCTATTCGCCGCCCATGGCCGTGTGGGAGGGCACCAAGGAGACCTGGTTCGTGCTGGCCCGCACGGGCGAATATCTCTACCGCGTGATTGTGGGCGTGGAGTCGGCCGACCAGCTCGGTGGTCCGCTGCGCGTGGCGCAAATCTCCGGCGAAGTGGCCGTGTTGGGTCTCGTCGCCCTTATCAATCTGACCGCGATCCTGTCGGTTTCGATCGGCTTCATCAATCTGATGCCCATCCCCATGCTCGACGGCGGCCATCTCGTCTTCTACGCGGCTGAAGCGCTGCGCGGAAAGCCGATTTCGGAACGCGGTCAAGAGTTCGGTTATCGCATCGGATTGGCCTTAGTCTTGATGCTGTTCATCTTTGCGACGTGGAATGATCTCGTGCACTTCGCGTCGTTGTAGGTGGGAAAAAGATTCCGTGTCTGAAGGGCAACGGTGAAATGAAAGCGTGTCACATCAAGGGGCTCTGGCTTGCCAGGGCGGATAAAGCCTGCGATACGACGAAAGCTGAATTAGGATTCTGGCTGTGTGCGTCCCTTGGCGGCGCGGCCCGTGACGAAGACCAAAAGGTCGGGTTTGACGGGTGGAAGCATGGTCTTGAACGAGAACACGAACGAAGGTCGGATTTCATGCGATCGGTCATGACTGGGGCACGCAACCTTTTCATCGCCAGTGCTTTGGCGATTTTGGTGCCCGTCACCTTGCCTGGTGCACCCCTTCTGGGTGCGGTACAAGCAAAAGCGGACGTGGTTTCGTCCATCGTTGTGCGCGGCAATCAGCGCGTGGAGGCGGAGACGGTCCGCTCCTACGTCCTGGTGCGCCCTGGCCAGTCGTTTGGCGCGCGTGAAATAGACGAATCGCTCAAGGCGCTCTTCGCGACCGGCTTGTTCTCCGATGTGCAAATCACCCGCGGCGGTGGCGCTCTCGTCGTCACCGTGGTCGAAAGCCCGCTGATCAACCGCGTGGCGTTCGAGGGCAACAAGCGCATCCCTGACGAGCAGCTCTCCACCGTCATTGAATCGCGGCCGCGCGGCCTGTTGTCGCGCTCCCGCGTTCAGTCCGACGTGCAGCGCATTCTTGAGGTTTACCGTCGTGCGGGCCGTTTCCAGGCTTCCGTCGAGCCCAAGATCATCGAGCTGACGCAGAACCGCGTCGACCTCGTGTATGAAGTCAATGACGGCGACAAGACCGGCATCTCGCGTATCGATTTCGTGGGCAACACGGCGTTTTCCGATGGCCGCCTGCGCGACGTGATCCGCACCCGCGAGACGGGTCTCCTGTCGTTCCTGCGCACCACCGACACCTATGACCAGGACCGGCTTAATGCCGACCAGGAGCTGCTGCGTCGGTTTTACACGCGCAACGGCTATGCCGACTTCCGTGTGATTGCGGCCAATGCCGACCTCGACCGTGAGCGCAACACGTTCTTCGTGTCGTTCACCGTTGAAGAGGGGCAGCTTTATCGCTTCGGCGCTATCGACATTCAGTCGTCGCTGCCCGAGCTCGATCCGGCTCGGTTGAACTCGGTCGTGCTGACCCGCGAAGGCGCGGTCTATTCGGCCGAAGACATCGAAAAGACGATGGAGGCGATCTCCATTGAAGCCTCGCGTATGGGCTATGCCTTCGCGCAGGTGCGTCCGCGGGCCACCCGTGACGCAGAAGGCCAGACGATCGCTATCACCTATTATGTCGACGAAGGCCCGCGTGTTTATGTCGAGCGTATTGAGGTGCGCGGCAACTCCCGCACCCGCGATTTCGTCATCCGCCGCGAGTTCGACCTTGTTGAAGGCGACGCGTTCAACCGGACGCTGGTCGACCGGGCCGAGCGTCGCTTGCGGAACCTGCAGTTCTTCAAGAACGTCCGCATCTCGACCACCCAGGGCACCGCGCCCGACCGCGTGATCATCGTGGTTGACGTAGATGAACAGGCTACGGGCGATATCTCGTTCGGCGTGGGCTATTCGTCGACGGACGGCGTGATTGGCGATATCTCGCTGACCGAGAAGAACTTCCTGGGTCGCGGCCAGTATCTGCGTGTGTCGTTTGGCGGCGGTTCGGCCAAGCGCAATGCGGAGTTCTCCTTCACCGAGCCGTTCTTCCTCGGCCGTCGTTTGTCCGCTGGCTTTGACCTTTACCAGCGCGTGCAAGAAGCGAACTCCTTCCAGACCTACGAGGAAGAGACCCGTGGTGGCGGTATCCGCTTGGGCCTGCCGATTGACGACGCTTGGTCCGTGGGTGTCGGCTATCAGATCTATACGCAGCGCATTGGGTTGAGCCGGAGCCAGCTCGACGGCGCCCGCCGAACCAATGGTCCGGATGGTCTCCCCAATACGCCAGACGATGTTTGGATTAATGACGACGCATCGCTCGCTTTGAAGCAGTTCATCTGCCGTGGCAACTTGGTGCCCGGTCCGAATCCGGGTGGCTCGCCGCAGGCGTGCGGACCGGGCTCTGGGACGTCTCGCGAGGCCCTCATCTCGCAGTTCACGTGGAACGTCACCTATAATACCGTTGACAGCCCGGTCTTCCCGCGCTCGGGCATCTTCGCCCAGCTCAAGCAGGACATTGCCGGCTTGGGTGGCGATGTGGGCTTCGTCAAGACCACGGTTGAGGCGCGCATTCACCGCGAGCTGCTGTCGGACTTCGGCTTGACCGGTATGTTGCGCGGTCGCGCTGGTCACCTGTTGTCGATCGGCCGGGGTCACCGCATCTTCGACCAGTTCAACAACGGGTCGGATCTGGTGCGTGGCTTTGCGCCGTCGGGCTTCGGTCCGCGCACGGCCGACACCCAGGAAGCGATTGGCGGCCGGATGTTCGTCGCGGCGACCGCTCAGGTGGACTTCCCGATCCCTGGCTTGCCGGAAGAACTCGG
>CALSBD010000425.1:0-3701 GCA_943373055.1 Rhizobium sp. Q54 | reverse complement strand
GACCACGGGCAGGCCTTCCTTGACGAGGTCGGCGGTGAAGGCCGTATACATGAACATCTGCTGGGCGATTTCGCCCTGCGACGGAACCGGACCGGATTCCGAGAAGGTCATGCCCTGGGCGGCGGCCGGCGCGTAGGCCTTCAACCAGTCGAGATACTTCTGGATGGCATAGACCGAAGCCGGCCCGTTGGTGTCGCCGCCGCGCGCGACGCAAGAGCCGACCGGCCGCGAGTTTTCGTCGACCTTGATGCCCCATTCGTCGACCGGCAGGCCGTTCGGCAGGCCCTTGTCGCCGTTGCCGGCCATCGACAGCCAGGCGTCGGTGAAGCGCCAGCCGAGCGACGGGTCCTTCTTGCCGTAGTCCATGTGGCCATAGACCTTCACGCCACCAATTTCCTTGATGTCGTTGGTGAAGAACTCAGCGATGTCCTCATAGGCCGACCAGTTGACCGGAACGCCGAGTTCATAGCCGTACTTGGCCTTGAACTTCGCCTTGATGTCCGGATTGGTGAACCAGTCGTAGCGGAACCAATAAAGGTTGGCGAACTGCTGGTCGGGCAGCTGATAAAGCTTGCCGTCCGGGCCGGTGGTGAATGACTTGCCGATGAAGTCGTTGATGTCGAGGGTGGGCAGCGTGACGTCTTTGCCCTCGCCGGTCATCCAATCCGACAGCGGCACGGCCTGCTGATAGCGGAAGTGGGTGCCGATCAGGTCCGAGTCGTTGATCCACGCGTCATAGATGTTGCGACCCGACTGCATTTGCGTCTGGATCTTTTCCACCACGTCGCCTTCACCGATCAGGTCGTGCTTGACCTTGATGCCGGTGATCTCGGTGAACGCCTTGGCGAGCGTCTTGGATTCATACTCGTGGGTGGTGATCGTCTCGGAGACGACGTTGATTTCCATGCCGGCGAACGGCTTGGCGGCGTTGATGAACCACTCCATTTCCTTCATCTGCTCTTCCTTGGAGAGCGTCGAAGGCTGGAATTCACTATCGACCCACCGCTTGGCGGCTTCCATGTCGGCCATGGCGGTGGTGCTCAAGAATGCGAGCGTCATGGATGCCAGACCGAGCTTCAGCGCGGTTTTCATGGTCTTCCTCCCGTTCGCGCGCCGTTTGAAGACCGCTCCCCCGTCGGCGCGCTGCCGGGGGAACGGGTGACCCGATCTCAGACGAAGCGAAACACGAGGCCCGCCGTCAGGATCGAAACCAGGGTGGCCAGCCACAGGCGGGATACTTCGATCCCTTCGCCCCATGGCAGCATGGCGATGGTGTCAACGCCCATGAGCGCGATCCATCCCAGATGAATGAAGGCTGCCAGAAGCAGCGAGATGAACAAGCGGTCGCCGCGCGTGGTGGCAATGCGCAAAACGCCGACCCGCTCGGTCTCCGGATATTTGAGCGCCAACACCGTCAAGGTGACGAGGCAGGTGGCGATGAAGCCGAAAAAGAGGCCCGTCGCCGGTGTCCAGGCCATCCAGTCGAGGTTGAAGATCGACCCATCCATCGTGGCCTCCTCACACGCGCCCCAGGGCAAAGCCCTTGGCGATGTAGTTGCGGACGAAATAGATGACCAAGGCGCCGGGGATCAGGGTCAGTACGCCCGCCGCCGCCAAGACGCCCCAGTCCATGCCCGCCGCCGACACGGTGCGCGTCATGATGGAGGCGATCGGCTTGTTGTTGGTCAGCGTGCGGGCGAACAAAAGCTCCACCCACGAGAACATGAAGCAGAAGAACGCCGCCACGCCGATGCCCGACGCGATCAGCGGCATGAAGATCTTGGTGAAGAACTTCGGGAACGAATAGCCGTCGAGATAGGCCGTCTCGTCGATCTCGCGCGGCACGCCCGACATGAAGCCTTCGAGAATCCAGATGGCGAGCGGGATATTGAAGATGCAGTGCGCCAGCGCGACGGCCCAGTGGGTGTCGAACAGGCCAATCGCCGAATAGAGATTAAAGAACGGCAGCGCGAACACCGCCGGCGGCGCCATGCGGTTGGTGAGGAACCAGAAGAACAGGTGCTTATCGCCCAAAAACCGATAGCGCGAGAAGGCATAGGCCGCCGGCAGCGCCACGGCGACCGAAATCACCGTGTTGAGCCCCACATAAATGAGGCTGTCGATATAGCCCATGTACCAGGAAGGATCGGTGAATATCTTCACATAGTTGGCGATCGTCGGCTCGGCCGGGAAGATCGTCAGGCCGGCATTGACGATCTCGTTGTTGGTTTTGAAGCTCATGTTGATGAGCCAATAGATCGGCAGCATCAGAAAGATGATGTAGAGCGACGTGATGACGGTGCGGGCGCGCATGACGGTCATCCTTGACGCGGGCGTTCGGCATCGGACTGGGTCATCACGGTGTAGAAGACCCAGCAGACGGCGAGCACGATGAGGTTATAGACAATCGACATGGCCGCGGCCTTGCCGAGGTCGAATTGGCCGAGCGCGATCTTGACGAGATCGATCGACAAGACGGTCGTGGCATTGCCAGGGCCGCCGCCGGTGACGACGAACGGCTCGGTATAGATCATGAAGCTGTCCATGAAGCGCAGCAGCACGCCGATGAGCAGGACGCGCTTGAGCTTGGGCAGCTGAATGGTGATGAACACCGCCCAGCGCGAGGCGCCGTCAATGCGGGCCGCCTGATAATAAGCGTCCGGGATCGATTTGAGGCCGGCGTAGCACAATAAGACGATCAGGCTGGTCCAGTGCCACACATCCATGATGATGATCGTGAACCAGGCCGCGATCGGATCGGACACATAGTTATAGTCAATGCCGATGGCGTTGATCACATAGCCCATCAGGCCGATGTCGCCGCGCGCGAAGATCTGCCAGATAGTGCCCACCACGTTCCACGGCACCAGGAGCGGCAAGGCCATCAAAATGAGGCAAGCGGCAACCGTCCAGCCCTGGCGCGGCATGGACAGCGCGACCAGGATGCCAAGCGGCACCTCGATGGCGAGGATGATGGCGGAGAACAAGAGGTTGCGCAGCAAGCTGTCATAGAACCGCTCGCCGAGCTGGGTGGAGGGATCCAACAGTTCGACATACCAGCCGACGCCATTCCAGAAGAACTGGTTATTGCCGAAGGTGTCCTGAACCGAATAGTTCACGACCGTCATCAGCGGGATAACGGCGTTGAACGCGACCAGCAAAAACGCCGGCAATACGAACAGCCAGGCCTTATGATTGATCGGCTTGTCCATCACGCAGCCTCCCCCGCAACGCGCCGGCTGTCGGCGTAGACATGGACTTGCGCCGGATCGATCTCGACCGAGGCGGTTGAGCCATCGACGGTGAGATGCTCAGGCACTGTGGCGGCCAGGCGCTGGGTGCCCAGCCGCACCTTGGCGAAGCGCACGCGGCCCAAGTCGTCGATACGGTCGACCTGCACGGGCACGCCACGGCCCGGCGCGGCCAGGCGCACATGCTCGGGGCGCACGCCGATTTCGATCTTGGGGCCCTTGGGCAGCGCGCCATAGGTGGCCGCAAGCGCAATCACCTGGCCATCGACCCGCGCCTCGCGCCCGGCCACCTCGGCTGACAGCACATTCATGCCCGGCGAGCCGATGAAATAGCCCACGAACGTGTGCTCGGGTCGGTCAAACAGCTCGTCCGGCCGCCCCGATTGGACGATCTGACCGTCGTGCATCACGACAACCGTGTCGGCGAAGGTTAGCGCCTCGGTCTGGTCG
>CALSBD010000424.1:0-3705 GCA_943373055.1 Rhizobium sp. Q54 | reverse complement strand
GGGTCGGGTTAATGGCGAACAGGCGCACGCCCTCCTTGGTGGTGATTGCCACCCCCACATTGAGGCCGTGGATTTCTTCCTCTTGCAACACGCGCAACCCAACGCGGATCCGACAGCGCTGTCCCGGCAGCGTGGTTCTGATCGGCCGGCCCGTTTCGTCCTCAAGCTCGACGGTGTGGATATCAATGCCGCCATTGCCGTAGCGCTGCTCTTGGGTCTCCGTCGTCACGACTGACGCGACCGCGCTTTCGGGCGGGCCGAACAGATCCTCCAAATAGCGCGCCACCACCGGCTTCGGCGGTCCATCGGCCAACAGTCGACCTTGCGCGAGATAAAGCCCGCGGTCGCAAATCATCTCAATGAGCTGCGGGGTGTGGGTGACCAAAAGGATCGTCGTACCCGCCGCGCGCATGGCCTCGAACCGCCCGAAGCATTTCTTCTGAAACTTGGCATCGCCGACCGAAATCGCTTCATCGACGATGAGAATGTCGGGCGTGATCGCGGTGGCCACCGCAAAAGCGAGCCGCATCATCATGCCGGTCGAATAGGTCCTCACCGGCTCATCGATCCACGTGCCGATCTCGGAGAACGCAACGATCTGATCGAACGAGCGGTCGATCTCCGCCCGGGTCATGCCCAGCACCAACCCGCTGGCAATGACATTCTCGCGCCCCGAGCGCGATAGATTAAACCCGGTGCCCAATTCCAGGATGGCCGAGACCCGGCCCTTGATGTCGATGCGGCCGGAGGTAGGCTGCAAGGTGCCGGCGATCAACTTCAGCAGCGTGCTTTTGCCCGCGCCGTTCTGGCCCACGATCCCCACGCACTCGCCGCGCCGGATCGTGAACGAGATATCCCGCAGCGCTTCGCGCTGGCTCGTCTGCGCCGTTCCGAACAAGGCGAGCCGCAAGATGTTGGAGTTGGCATCGTGGATCTCGTAGGCCTTTGAGACCTGCGAAAAGGCGATGATGGGATCGGGATCGTGGACGCTCATAGCGCCTCCGCGAAGTGGGGCTTCACGCGCTCATAGACCGTCACCCCCGCGATCAAGCTCACCGCGCCGAACAGGACGGCAATCAGCCAGGACGCCGGTTGGGTGAGCCGACCGTGGACGAGCGCGTCGCGCACGCAGGCCAAGACATGCGTGAACGGATTGGCGTCCAACAGAGCGGCCAACAGCGGATTGAGGCTGTCGACGACGGTCGGCAAATACAACACCGGTGCCAGGAACATCCCGATCATGGAGACGAACTGCACGATCTCACGCAGGTCGCGCAAGAAGGGACCCAGCGCCGCCAAGCCATAAGCGAGCCCAATGACAACCGCCGCAAGAATGGCGAGCGCCAACGGCAACAGCCAGACCGTCCCCATCAGAACAAAGGGGTCATGAAGGGCCTGCAAGCCAACGATCACGGTCAATCCGATGAGAAAGCCCGGCAGCGCGACCACCGTGGTTTGCATCGGGATGATCTCAACGGGAAACACCACCCGCTTGACGAGGTTCGAGGCGTTGGAGACCGCGCCGACAGCTCGGCCCATGACGTCCGTGATGAAAAACCACGTCACGAGACCGCACAAGATCCAAATCACCCCTCCCAGGCCCGGGTCATCGGCCCCGAGCCGAGCGGGAAACACCGACGTGAACAAATACACATAGACCGCAAGCACGAGGAGCGGGCTCACAACAGCCCACGCCCCGCCCAATGCGTGATCGAGATAGCGGTCGCTCACGTCTCTGAACGCAAGTTCACGGATCAACGCGCGAAACCGCACGACGACCCGCATGACGTCCAACAGCTGCCTCATGCGCTCCCTCCCAGCCCGCCGCGTTTGTGCGGCGGGTGCGTTGACGGGAGGGATAACACCATCAAGAAGGACTTCGCTACCGGTGTGCGCGGGAAAGTCGTGGGGCTGTCCGGCTCACCGTTCGCCGCGCTTGCCGGACCGGCGCGCCGTTTCCAAATCGACGGGGCGATCGGGGATCTGAACGCGGAAGGTCGCGCCCGGCGCCTGGTCGAGGAGCTCGATCTCACCGCCATGGGCGCGCACCAGCTCCGCCGCGATGGCAAGCCCCAGCCCCGTACCGCCCGGCCGGGTGGAGCCTTGGAACGCTTTGAAAAGGCCCTCGCGTGCCCGCGGCGGGACGCCCGGGCCGGTGTCGCTGAACAGGAGCGCGACCACCGTGCCGCGCCGCTCGCCGGTCACCGTGAGACGACGCACCAAGGTGGCGTCATCGGTCGCCTCCAGCGCCTGCACGGCGTTGCGCATCAAGTTGAGCGCCACGCGAAACATCTGGTCGGCGTCCGCGTCGAGCTCCAGATCGGGCGGTACGCGGTTGTCGAAGGTGAGCGTGGGGACTTGCGCGAGGCCGAGCACCTCGGCCACATCCTCAACCACCCGGCGTGCCATCACGAGCCGGCGCGCGGGGGGCGCCTCACGCGCTTTGCCATAGGCTAACACGGCCTGGCTATAGCCAAGCGCCCGATCGAGCGAAGAGACGAGCTTTGGCGCTAGCCGTTGCACCGTGGTGTCGGGGATCGCGGCCAGACGGTCGGTGAACAGCTGCGCGGACGCAAGGATATTGCGCAGGTCGTGGTTGATCTTCGAGACCGCCAGCCCCAGATCCGCGAGGTGCCGCTTTTGTTGCAACAGCCCCGCCAAGTCCCGTTGCATGGCCGCCAGACCGCGCTCGGCATCGCCGATTTCGTCGGCGCGCGCGGATGGCTCAATCAGCCGGCTGGGGTCTTCGGGGTTTTCCGAAAACGACCGCATGGCGCGGCCGAGCCGCTGCATGGGCCGCACGATCAGCCAGCGCAGCGTGATGTAAACGAGTGCCGCGGTGATGCCGGAGATGATCAAGGACAGGATCACGATGTTGCGGGCAAAGCCCCACATCGCCGCTTTGAGCGGGGCCTCGTCCAAGGCGATCTCCACGGTCTGGCCGCCAATCGAAACCGGGGTGGAGCCAATCACGCGGATCACCCGTCGATCCGGCGTCAACAGCGTCTCAAACGCGTCGGCGATTAGCCGCGGCGCGCTTGCCGTATCGAGATTGAAGTGGGCGTCGATCTCCGGCGGCATTTCTTTGACGGCGACCAGACGGCGCGCATTGTCCATGCGGATGGCAATCGTCATGGCGCCGGTGGCGGCCAACAGCTCGTCTTGCACCGCGCGCGGCACGTCGGCGATGCCCGACAGCGCGATGCCGGCGACCTGAGCGGTGGCGAGCTTGTCCTTGAGCCAATTGACGCGGAAGTTCGACACCGAGGGCACGAACACGAGCACCTCGGCGACCATGACGAACAGCACCGTCAAGACGAGCAGCCGCGACGACAGACCGGCAAAGCGCCGATCACCGATTGTTTCCACCGCTTTGGCTGGCTCGGTCAAAAACGCCGCTCCCTCGGGATCACCGCGGATCACCTCTCATCGACGACAGGTGTGCAGCATCCCAAGGTGGCGGCCTCGTGGCAATGGGGCCGTTCTCAAACTTCTCGTCAAACGTCCCTTCAAACGTACGTTAGCCCAGTTGGCGCAGCCAGCCGATCGCGCGCCGGAGCCACACATTGTTGACGCTGGGCGCATAGAAGGCGACCGCCGCCCGCTTGCCGATCTCCGGCAAGGTCGGATAGGGCGACACGAAGGCGGTGAACGAACGGATCGACTGCCCGTTGGCAATGGCGTACGCCCACATGTTGAGGATAT